>DATEKR010000390.1:0-3852 GCA_035277345.1 Enterobacteriaceae bacterium | reverse complement strand
CAGAACGTGGTGCCGTCCCACCTGTGCGACGATGACCTGTTCGATTTCAAAAGCATTCGTCACGGTTCGGAAGTAGTGGACGGCGGCGATCTGGCTTTTGACCGGGAAGATATCCCGATGCAGCCTGCTGGCTGGCAGCCGGAAGAGGACGATGAATCTCTGGATACGCTGCGCCTCGACATCGTCGAAGTGAAGTAACGCTCTGCCCGCTCAGGCATTCTGCCTGAGCGGTTCCCCTGCTCTACACCCGCGACAATTTATACGGCACCTCTTCCGGAGGCGGATCGGGCTGCGGTTGAGGCTGGGGCGGACGCGGGTCGGGTATCGGCGAGGGATCTCCCGGGAAAGGATCGCCTGGAATGGTTTGACAGTGGCGGGTAGCGTTCATACGGACCTCCTCAGATTGGGTTCCACCTTACTAAGGGTAGAAGCCTGGCTGCTGAAGGCAAAAAAAAGCCGACTATGCTAAGTCGGCGTCGTACGAATCAATTGTGCTATGCAGTAATTCAAAAAAGGAAGTAAGACAATATGGAGCGCAACGCCCATCGCTTGACGTTGCATTCACCTGCGAGAGAGAGTTTGCCGCGATTGGGCAAAGGGTTTCTTGACCTTGCTCAATGATTTCGGCGTTTTTATGTTCATTTTCTGTTAAAAACGTTACTTTTTACAACCATTTACTGCGATGTAACCACCAGGTAACACCCCCGATCATTACCACCAGCATCACGCAAAAAATCGTAAAACCAAGATGCCACTCGCCGCCGGGGATCCCGCCCAGGTTGACGCCAAACAGCCCGGTCAAAAAGGTACTGGGCAAAAAGACCATCGCCATCAGGGACATAGTATAAGTCCGACGGCTCAGGGACTCCTGCATTATCTGGGCAATTTCATCGGTCATCACGCCGGTACGTGCAATACAGGAATCGATCTCATCCAGGCCTCGCCCCAGTCGGTCGGCGATATCCTGCATTCTGCGGCGCTGATCGTCACTCATCCACGGGAAACGCTCGCTGGCAAGACGCGCATAGACATCGCGCTGCGGAGCCATATAGCGGCGCATCACAATCAGCTGCTTACGCAGCAGGGCCAGAAAACCGCGCGGGGGAAATTGCTGATCGAGCAGGTTATCTTCGAGGTCGATGATCCGGTCGTGTAGCTGTTCGATAAATTCACTGGCGTGATCGGTCAGGCCGTCGCAGACATCGACCAGCCAGCCGCCGACGTCCGTCGGCCCGGTGCCCTGCTGCAAATCGTTAACCAGGTCATCCAGCGCCAGCACCTTACGCTGCCGCGTGGAGATAATCATCCGCTCGTCCATGTAGACGCGCATCGCCACCAGCTGGTCCGGGCGTTCATCGGTACTGCCGTTGATGCAGCGCAGCGTCAGCAGCGTGCCATCTCCCATGCGGGTAACGCGCGGTCGGGAGCTTTCTCCCGCCAGCGCATCGCGCACGTTATTCGGCAGCAGCGGCGTCTCGCTGAGCCACTGCGCGCTTTCGGGCTGGGTGTAATTAAGATGAAGCCAGCAGGGATGCTGCGCATCAATCGCCGTTTCATCGGTAAGCGGCTCCACGCCCCCTTTGCCATCCAGAACCCAGGCGTAAACGGCATCCGGTACCTTAACATCCGTTCCTTTCATCGCGTCCACAGCGCCTCCACCATACTTTCTCAACTTTCGCTTAGTCTAGACGTGTCGCCTCACTATTGCATCCATGATACTGAATTAACTGACAAATAAGACGTTAGTTCCCCGCACAAAATTAAGGGTAAAGAAACGCAACGGCGTGCCGTTAATATCCGGTGAACAGTTAGTTAAATTTCAGGTCCTCAGGAGTACGCCAGTGGCCAGTTTAAAGCCGGTAAAGACGTTTGATTCACGGCTTGCGGCCACGCGTAATCTGGCCATCAAGAAGAGCATCGTCTGGTTTTTGTGGGTCAATATTCTCTTTTCGACCTTTATTCTTGGCCGGGCCTGGTTTGCGCCGCCGATGGCACCGGCGATCCCGATGCAGCCGCACGGGCTGCTGGAAACGATGATGGTGCTGGTGCTGACGCTCTCCTCCAGCGTACTGTTTATTCTTAGAAATGCGCCCCTTCAGGATGCGCCCTGGCTTAGCACGATGGCGCGCATCTGCGTGCCGATTATCGGCCTTAGCTGGGGCGTGGTGTTCTGCGTCCTGATCGCCAGCGGCGATCTGTGGATTATCTTCCCTTTCGCCGCCCTGCTGCTGTTTACCGCCCTGCTGTCGCTCTATTTCGATCCCAAAGTGCTGCTCAGCTTTATCGTGCCGCTGTGGCTGATGATTTTTGTCGCCTCGCTGGTCTATGCTGCCAATCTGACGGTGCTGAACAGCATGATGTGGCTACTGCTTGCCGGGCTGTTGGAATCGGGGCGTCGGGCACTTAACGACTGGTTTCTGTTGGCGCTGCATCGGGAGCAGGAGAACAGCGAACTTATCCATCGGTTAGGCAGGCTGGCCCATCGGGACCCGCTCACCGGGCTGGCCAATCGTCGGGGATTTGAAAAGCGGCTGGGGGATGAGATCCTGCGCAGCCAGCTGCTGCGGCAGAGTTTTGTGCTGATTATGCTCGATGTCGATCACTTTAAGCGCTACAACGATCATTACGGCCATCCGGCCGGGGACCGCTGTCTGGTGGCCATTGCGCAGGTGCTGAAGCAGGTTGCAGAGCATGTAAAAGGGACCGCCGGACGCTTCGGCGGCGAGGAATTTGTCATGCTGCTTCCGCCCGCAGATGAAGCCCACGTCATGAAGGTTGTCCAGGCGATTGCCGATCGCCTGGCGGCTGAGAATATCATTCACCTGCACTCACCCGTTTTACCCCGGATAACCGTCAGCCAGGGGATTGCCCGCTGGCTGCCGGGAATGGATGCGCAGATGCTGATTACCAGCGCCGACAATGCGCTCTATCAGGCGAAAGCGCGCGGGCGTAACGGCTGGGTCAGCGCAACGCTGCCAACGCAGCATGCGGTACTTTACGCAAAATAAAGCCCGCGCAGTGCGCGGGCCTGATACAGACGGCAATGTCCGTCAGAACGAGTGCCAGTAATCGCCCTGAGCGCCCGCCACCGGCGCAGATACTGCCGGTCTGCGCACTTCCAGAGGCTGCAGTACCGGCATATCGCTCTGGCTGAGACGGAAGCCAACGGTCCGTTTTTCCAGTTCGATAACGCGCTGTTTCAGCACATCTGACGATCCCGCCAGCTCTTCGACTACCGTCACATTACTCTGGGTCACTTTATCCAGCTCGGAGAGCGCCTGAGAAATCTGCACGATGCCTTTTTCCTGCTCGTGGGTGGAGGCCGAGATCTGATCCATCAGATGGCTGACCAGCCCTGCACCAGAAACAATTTCCTGCATATTTTTCTCAGCTTCGGCCACGATAGTCGCGCCCTGATTAACGTTATCGCTGGTCACGCTAATCAACTGTTTGATGCTTTTCGCCGCCTCGGCGCTGCGATGCGCCAGGTTACGTACCTCTTCGGCCACCACGGAGAAGCCTTTCCCGTGATCGCCCGCACGCGCCGCCTCAACGGCCGCGTTAAGCGCCAGAATATTGGTCTGGAAGGCGATACCGTCGATCATGGCGATAATTTCCGTCATCTGGCGTGCACAGTCGGTAATCGACTGCATATTGGTTGCCACCTCTCCCATCAGATCCCCACCCTTGCGAGCGCTGCCTACCGCCTCGCTTGCGCGATCGTTGGCTTCACGGGTGTTATCCGCATTGTTTTTGGTGCTGGCAGCCATCTGTTCCATGCTGGCTGCGGTCTGGATCAGCGACGCCGACTGCTGTTCGGTCTTCACCGACAGCTCGGCGCTGCGTGCGGCC
>DATEKR010000389.1:0-11035 GCA_035277345.1 Enterobacteriaceae bacterium | reverse complement strand
GGGTGGGGGGAATACACTGCCTTCGGGGAATACCATGACCAACGATCGCCCACTCATCTCCATTTATATGCCGACCTGGAATCGCCAGCAGCTGGCTATTCGCGCCATTAAGTCCGTGCTGCGCCAGGATTATCCGCACTGGGAAATGATTATTGTCGATGACTGCTCCGCGTCTTATGAGCAGCTGCAGCAGTACGTCACTGAGCTGAACGATCCCAGAGTCAGCTATACCCGCAACGCTTTTAATTCCGGTGCCTGCGCGGTGCGTAACCAGGCTATTTTGCAGGCCAAAGGGCAGTTCATTACCGGCATCGACGATGACGATGAGTGGACGCCGAACCGGCTGTCTGTGTTTCTGCAGCACAAGCGGGAACTGGTCACCCATGCGTTTCTTTATGCCAATGACTATGTCTGCGAAGGCGAGGTTTACGCCCAGCCAGCCAGCCTGCCGCTGTACCCGAAATCGCCGTATTCGCGCACGCTCTTCTATAAACGCAACATTATCGGCAACCAGGTGTTTACCTGGGCATGGCGGTTTAAAGAGTGCCTGTTCGATACCGAGCTGAAAGCGGCTCAGGACTACGACATTTTTCTGCGCATGGTGGTGGAATTCGGCGAGCCCTGGAAAGTGGAAGAGGCGACGCAGATCCTGCATATCAATCACGGGGAGATGCAGATCACCTCTTCACCGAAAAAGTTTTCCGGCTACTTCCATTTTTACCGTAAACATAAAGATAAATTCGACCGCGCCAGCAAAAAATATCAGCTCTTTACCCTGTACCAGATCCGCAATAAGCGTATGAACTGGCGCACGCTGCTGACCCTGTTTTCCGTACGTAACGGCAAACGCCTGGCTGACGGGCTGCGGGGGAAATAATGCTGCTGGAAGATCTGCGAAGCAATAGCTGGAGCCTGCGACCGTGCTGCATGGTTGTGGCCTACCGCATCGCGCATTTTTGCTCCGTCTGGCGCAAAAAAAACGTCCTTAATAATCTGTGGGCGGCACCGGTTCTGGTGCTGTATCGCATCCTGACAGAATGCATATTTGGCTATGAGATCCAGGCGGCAGCCACCATCGGCCGGCGGTTTGTTATCCACCACGGCTACGGGATCGTTATCAATAAAAACGTCGTGGCCGGGGATGACTTCACGATCCGCCACGGCGTGACCATCGGCAACCGCAGCGCGGAGAACCTGCGCTGTCCCACCATCGGTAACGGCGTGGAGCTGGGTGTTAACGCCGTGCTGATCGGGGATATTTGCATCGGTAATAACGTCACCATTGGTGCCGGCAGCGTTGTGCTGGACAGCGTTCCGGATAACGCGCTGGTGGTGGGTGAAAAAGCGCGAGTAAAGGTCATTAAATGAATATTCTGCAATTTAACGTCCGCCTCGCCGAAGGCGGTGCCGCGGGCGTCGCGCTGGACCTGCATCAGCGGGCGTTGCAGCAAGGGCTGCAGTCGCGCTTCGTGTATGGCTACGGCAAAGGCGGCAAAAAAAGCGTCAGCCACGACAACTATCAGGAGGTCATCAAGCAGACGCCGCGCCTGACCTCTATCGCCAATCTGGCGCTTTTTCGCCTGTTTAATCGCGATGTTTTTGGCAACCTGAATAATCTGTACCGCACGGTCACCCGCACGCCGGGCCCGGTAGTACTGCACTTTCACGTACTGCACAGCTACTGGCTTAATCTGGAAGAGGTGGTGACATTTTGCCTTAAGGTGAAAACCCACAAGCCGGATGTGACCTTTGTCTGGACGTTGCACGATCACTGGAGCGTCACCGGCCGCTGCGCTTTCCTTGACGGCTGCGAAGGCTGGAAAGATAACTGCCAGAAATGCCCGACCCTGAGCAACTATCCGCCGGTAAAAGTGGACAGGGCGCATAGCCTGGTCGACCGCAAGCGCGAGCTGTTTCGCGCCATGCTGGCACTGGGCTGCCGTTTTATCTCCCCGAGTCAGCATGTTGCCGACGCCTTTAACAGCCTGTACGGCCCAGGTCAGTGCCACATTATCAATAACGGAATCGACGTGGCGACGGAGGCAATCCTCGCCGATCTGCAGCCCGTTGCACCCGAGGCAGCGCGGCCAAAAATTGCCGTCGTGGCGCACGATCTTCGCTATGACGGAAAAACCAACCAGCAGCTGGTGCGGGATATCATTGCCCTTGGCAACAAAGTGGAAGTGCATACTTTCGGCAAGTGGTCACCGTTTGAGGGAACGAACGTCATCAACCACGGCTTCCTGACCGACAAACGCCAGCTGATGAGCGAGCTGAACCCACTGGACGCGCTACTATTCAGCTCCCGGGTGGATAACTATCCGCTGATCCTCTGTGAAGCGTTATCCATCGGTGTGCCGGTGCTGGCAACCCATAGCGATGCGGCGCGGGAAGTGCTGCAAAAATCGGGCGGCAAAACCTTTAGCGAGCAGGCGATCCTGCCTCTGGTGCAGTGCCCGAAAGCGGACATCGCCCAGGCGGTATTTGGCACCTCTCTGGACGCCTTCCGTGCCCGCAGCCGCGAAGCCTATAGCGGAAAACAGATGCTGGAGGAGTATGTCTCGTTCTATCAGAATCTGTAGTTATCTGGCTCTGCCGCTGATTTATCTGCTGGTCAACGTCAAGCTGGCCCAGCTCGGTGAGAGCTTTCCGATAACCGTAGTGACCTTTTTGCCACTGCTGCTGTTGCTGTACGTGGACAAAATTAACCTGAAAAAACTGATGATTGCCTTAGGGATCGGGGCCGGGCTGACGCTGTTCAACTATATCTTCGGTACGTCGCTTAACGCCGGGAAGTACGTCACCTCGACCCTGCTGTTTATCTACCTGGTGATCATCATTGGCATGGTGTGGAGCATTCGCTTTAAGCCGGTTTCACCGCATAACCGCCCTAAGCTTTTGCGCTTCTTCTACCTCGCGGTCGGGTTTATCGTTCTGCTTGCGGCCCTGGAAATGGCGCAGATTATTCTTACCGGCGGCAGCAGTTTGATGGAGATTATTTCGAAATATCTGATTTACAGTAATAGCTATGTACTGAATTTCATAAAGTTCGGCGGGAAGCGTACTACCGCCCTCTATTTCGAACCGGCATTCTTCGCTCTGGCACTAATCTCAATTTGGCTCTGCATCAAACAGTTCGGTATCAAAACACCAAAGACCGATGCTATGATTCTGGCAGGGATAGTTCTTTCGGGATCGTTTTCCGGGGTAATGACATTTATTCTGTTTTACCTTCTCGAATGGGCATTTCAGTATTTGAACAAGGATGCAATAAGAAAAAGACTACCGTTGGCAATTATATCCTTAGCCGCGTTTATGGTGGGGCTGGTTTTCGCCTTCCCCTATATTGCAACGCGCCTGGGAGACCTCGGGACTGAGGGGTCGTCATCATATTATCGAATCATCGGGCCGCTGGTGATGGTCGGGTATTCCCTGACAAATATTGATGGCATGGTACGGTTTGGCTCTCTTTACGAATATGTCGCATCATTCGGAATATTTAACGGTGCGGACGTCGGGAAAACCATAGACAATGGTCTCTATCTGTTAATCATCTATTTTTCATGGTTCGCAGTAATACTGACGGCATGGTATCTGTTTAAAGTGAGTCGCATGACGCTGAATGCTTTTGGGAATAATCGAAATTATGGCGTCCAGCTGTACCTGTTTACACCCGTGTCGTTGTTTTTTACCGGGTCAATTTTTAGCCCGGAGTATGCTTTCCTAATTGTATGTCCGTTTATTTTTCGTAAAGCGTTAAATATAAACGGAAATGAATAAGGTGGATCAAAAATGCTGCTGAGTGTGATTACTGTAGCCTTTAGAAATTATGATGGCGTGGTGAAAACCTGGCAATCGCTGCAGCAGCTGGCACGCGCCACTGACATCAGCTTCGAGTGGATCGTCGTCGACGGTGGCTCGCAGGACGGCACGGCAGAGTTCCTGCAAAACCTCAACGGGCAGCATCACCTGCGCTACGTCAGCGAGAAAGATAACGGACTTTATGATGCCATGAATAAGGGGATCGATATGGCCCGCGGCCGTTTCGCTATCTTTCTTAATTCTGGTGATATTTTCCACGCCGACGTGGCGGATTTTGCCCGCCAGCTGGCGGACAAAAAAGATAACGCCATGTATATCGGCGATGCACTCCTGGATTTTGGCGACGGCAATAAAGTTCGCCGCAGTGCGAAAAGCGGCTGGTATATCTATCACAGTCTGCCGGCCAGTCATCAGGCCATCTTCTTCCCGCTCAACGGGTTAAAAAAACATCCCTACGATCTTCAGTATCGCGTGTCATCGGATTATGCCCTTGCGGCAAAAATGTATAAGTCCGGTTACGCCTTTAATCGCATTAAGTGCCTGGTATCGGAATTCTCGATGGGCGGGGTGTCAACCTCGAATAATCTGGAATTATGTCAGGATGCCCGTAATGTGCAGCGAAAAATATTACGCGTGCCGGGTTTCTGGGCTGAGCTCTCTTATCGACTGCGTCTGCGGACAACCGGTAAAACAAAAGCCTTATATAACAAAGCATAAAGCGGGATATAAGGAAAAGTGATGCAAGAGTTAAACGGATTCTCGGTACCAAAAGGTTTTCGCGGCGCAGGTGGAATTAAGGTCCAGCTGTGGTGGGCGGTACAGGCAACGCTGTTTGCCTGGTCCCCACAGGTATTGTACCGCTGGCGCGCCTTTTTATTACGGCTATTTGGCGCGCGGATTGGCAAGGGCGTGGTTATTCGTCCCTCGGTGCAAATTACCTATCCCTGGAAATTAACGCTCGGGGATTACGCCTGGGTTGGCGACGATGCGGTGCTCTACACCCTCGGTGAGATCACCATCGGCGCAAATGCCGTGGTATCGCAGAAGTGTTATTTGTGCACCGGCAGCCACGATTACCAGAGTGCGTATTTTGATATTCGTTCTACGCCAATTGTGATTGGTGAAAAGTGCTGGCTGGCGACGGATGTATTTGTCGCTCCCGGCGTAACGATCGGCGACGGCACCGTTATCGGTGCGCGAAGCAGCGTTTTTAAATCGCTTCCGGCAAATATGATTTGCCGTGGCAACCCCGCAGTGGTGATACGCGAACGCGTTGAAACTGAATAATTTCTGATAAGTACAGAGGAATATAATCATGACTAAAGTCGCTCTCATCACCGGCGTAACCGGGCAGGATGGTTCTTATCTGGCTGAGCTTCTGCTGGAAAAAGGGTATGAAGTACACGGCATCAAGCGTCGCGCCTCTTCGTTTAACACCGAACGTGTGGATCATATCTACCAGGATCCGCACAGCAGCAATCCGAAGTTCCATCTGCACTACGGTGACCTGACCGACTCCTCTAACCTGACCCGTATTCTGCAGGAAGTGCAGCCGGATGAAGTCTATAACCTGGGCGCGATGAGCCACGTTGCGGTCTCCTTCGAGTCCCCGGAATACACCGCCGACGTGGATGCCATGGGCACCCTGCGTCTGCTGGAAGCCATTCGCTTCCTGGGCCTGGAAAAGAAAACCCGTTTCTATCAGGCTTCCACCTCCGAGCTGTACGGTCTGGTGCAGGAAATCCCTCAGAAAGAGACCACGCCGTTCTATCCGCGCTCGCCGTATGCGGTGGCCAAGCTGTACGCCTACTGGATCACCGTTAACTACCGTGAATCCTACGGCATGTACGCCTGTAACGGCATTCTGTTCAACCACGAGTCTCCGCGCCGCGGCGAAACCTTCGTGACCCGTAAAATCACCCGCGCTATCGCCAATATCGCCCAGGGCCTGGAGAAGTGCCTGTACCTCGGCAATATGGACTCCCTGCGCGACTGGGGCCACGCCAAAGACTACGTGAAAATGCAGTGGATGATGCTGCAGCAGGACAATCCGGAAGACTTCGTTATCGCGACCGGCGTGCAGTACTCCGTGCGTCAGTTCGTTGAGATGGCTGCCGCGCAGCTGGGCATCAAACTGCGCTTTGAAGGTACCGGCGTTGAAGAGAAAGGCATCGTGGTCTCCGTTACCGGTCATGACGCCCCTGGCGTGCAGCCTGGCGACGTGATGGTTGCCGTTGACCCACGCTACTTCCGTCCGGCGGAAGTGGAAACCCTGCTGGGTGACCCGACCAAAGCGCACGAAAAACTGGGCTGGAAACCGGAAATTACGCTGCAGGAGATGGTCTCCGAGATGGTGGCGAAAGATCTGGAAGCGGCGAAAAAACACTCGCTGCTTAAGTCTCACGGTTATGAGGTTGCCATCGCGCTGGAGTCCTGAGCATGAGCAAACAACGTATTTTTGTGGCCGGTCACCGCGGGATGGTGGGATCGGCCATCGCCAGACAGCTTGAACAACGCGGCGACGTGGAGCTGGTGCTCCGCAGCCGCGACGAGCTGAACCTGCTCGACAGCAAAGCGGTAAACGACTTTTTTGCCGCCGAGCGCATCGATCAGGTCTATCTGGCGGCGGCGAAAGTGGGTGGTATTGTGGCGAACAATACTTACCCGGCCGACTTCATCTTCGAAAACATGATGATCGAGAGCAACATTATTCACGCTGCGCATGTGCACAACGTCAATAAGCTGCTGTTCCTCGGCTCATCCTGTATTTACCCGAAGATGGCGACGCAGCCGATTGCCGAGAGCGAACTGCTCCAGGGCACGCTGGAAGCCACCAACGAGCCGTATGCCATCGCCAAAATTGCGGGCATCAAACTGTGTGAGTCCTACAACCGCCAGTATGGCCGCGATTACCGCTCGGTGATGCCGACCAATCTGTACGGTCCGCATGACAATTTCCACCCGAGCAACTCGCACGTGATCCCGGCGCTGCTGCGCCGTTTCCATGAAGCAACGGCGGAGAGTGCGCCGGACGTGGTGGTGTGGGGCAGCGGGACGCCGATGCGTGAGTTCCTCCACGTTGATGATATGGCCGCGGCCAGTATTCACGTGATGGAGCTGGATGCCGAAGTATGGCAGGAAAACACCGAGCCGATGCTGTCGCATATCAACGTCGGAACCGGCGTGGACTGCACTATCCGCGAGCTGGCGCAGACCATCGCGCAGGTGGTGGGCTACAAGGGCCGCGTGGTCTTTGACGCGACCAAACCCGACGGAACACCGCGCAAGCTGCTGGACGTGACCCGTCTGCACAAGCTTGGCTGGTACCACGAAGTGGGGCTGGAGCAGGGCCTGGCCAGTACGTACCAGTGGTTCCTGGAAAATCAGCACCGGTTCCGGGGGTAACAGCATGTTCCTGAGTCATGAAGACTTTGCCACGGTAGTACGTTCTACGCCGCTGATCTCAATCGATCTGGTGGTGGAGAACGAGGCGGGGGAATTTCTGCTCGGCAAGCGCAATAACCGACCGGCCCAGGGCCGGTGGTTTGTGCCTGGTGGCCGCGTGCAGAAGGATGAAACGCTGGCGGACGCTTTCATGCGTCTGACCAAGGCGGAACTGGGCGTGCGCCTGCCGATGTCGGCAGGCGAGTTCTACGGCGTCTGGCAGCACTTTTATGACGACAACTTCTCCGGGACGGATTTCTCCACCCACTACATCGTGCTGGGATTCCGTCTGCGGGTCGACGCGAAGACGCTGGCGCTGCCGGTCGAGCAGCATAACGACTACTGCTGGCTGACGCCGGACGCGCTGCTGGCGCACGACAATGTTCACGACAACAGCCGGGCGTACTTCCTGGCCGAACGTCAGGCCGGAGTGCCGGGCCTATGAAAATCCTGGTCTACGGCATCAACTACTCTCCGGAGCTGACCGGTATCGGTAAGTATACCGGCGAGATGGTCGAGTGGATGGCCCGCGAGGGCCACGAGGTGCGGGTGATTACCGCCCCGCCATACTATCCCCAGTGGAAAGTCGGGGAAAAATATTCCGCCTGGCGCTATCGCCGGGAGCAGGGGGCCGCCACCGTCTGGCGCTGCCCGCTGTACGTACCAAAACAGCCTTCAACGCTGAAACGTCTGATGCATCTCGGCAGCTTTGCCCTCAGCAGTTTCTTCCCGTTGATGGCCCAGCGCCGCTGGAAGCCGGATCGCATTATCGGCGTGGTGCCGACGCTCTTTTGTACCCCGGGGATGCGCCTGCTGGCGAAACTCTCCGGTGCCCGCACGCTGCTGCACATTCAGGATTACGAAGTGGATGCGATGCTTGGCCTCGGGATGGCCGGGGGCAAGAGCGGCAAAGTCGCCCGTCTGGCGGCAGCCTTTGAGCGTAGCGGCCTGCAAAACGTCGATAACGTCTCCACCATTTCGCGCTCGATGATGAACAAGGCGTGCGAGAAAGGCGTGGCGGAGCAAAAGGTGATCTTCTTCCCTAACTGGTCGGAAGTCGCCCGTTTCCGTGACGTCGATGCGGCTGAGGTCGCGGCGCTGCGCACCTCGCTCGGGCTGGATGACGCGCACAAAATTGTTCTCTACTCCGGCAATATCGGCGAGAAGCAGGGGCTGGAAAACGTCATTGCCGCCGCCGAAGCGCTGCGTGACCGTCCCTGGACCTTTGTCATCGTGGGGCAGGGCGGCGGTAAAGCACGGCTGGAAAAAGCGGCGGCTGAAAAGCAGCTGACCAACGTGAAATTCTTCCCGCTGCAGCCTTATGAAGCGCTGCCGGCGCTGCTGAAGATGGCCGACTGCCATCTGGTGATCCAAAAACGCGGCGCGGCGGATGCGGTGCTGCCGTCGAAGTTAACCAACATTCTGGCCGTGGGCGGGAATGCGGTCATTACCGCCGAGGCGGACACCGAACTGGGCCAGCTGTGCACAAGCCTGCCTGGGATCGCCGTTTGTGTGGAGCCGGAGCGGGTTCCGGCGCTGGTAACGGGCATTGAACAGGCCCTCGCGCTGCCGAAAGTTAACGACATCGCGCGCGAATATGCTGAGCGCACGCTCGAAAAAGAGAGCGTGTTAAGCCAATTTATTGCTGATATTCGGGGTTAAAAAATGAGTCAATCACAGCTTTATCCGGTCGTGATGGCAGGTGGCTCCGGGAGCCGTCTCTGGCCGCTGTCGCGCGTGCTTTACCCCAAACAGTTCCTCTGCCTGAAAGGGGAACAGACCATGCTGCAGGCAACCGTTTCACGCCTGAACGGCATCCAGTGTGAAAGCCCGGTGGTTATCTGTAACGAACAGCACCGCTTTATCGTGGCCGAGCAGCTGCGCCAACTGAACAAGCTGACGGAAAACATCATCCTGGAACCGGCGGGGCGCAATACCGCACCGGCGATCGCCCTTGCGGCGCTGGCGGCAAAACGTAATGCCCCGGATGGCGACCCGCTGCTGCTGGTGCTGGCGGCCGACCATATGATCCAGAATGAAGAGGCGTTCCGCCAGGCGGTTCGCGACGCCATCCCGTTTGCCGAAAGCGGCAAGCTGGTGACCTTCGGTATCGTGCCGAACCAGCCGGAAACCGGCTACGGCTATATTCGTCGCGGCGACGTATCCCCGGGCGATAAAGACGCGGTGGCCTTCGACGTGGCCCAGTTTGTCGAAAAACCGAATCAGGAAACCGCCGAGTCCTATATTGCCAGCGGCGAATACTACTGGAACAGCGGTATGTTCCTGTTCCGCGCCGGTCGCTTTATCGAGGAACTGCGCAAATTCCGCCCGGATATTCTCGAGGCCTGCGAGAAGGCGATGAACGTGGTCGACCCGGATCTCGACTTTATTCGCGTTGATGAAGAGGCGTTCCTCGCCTGTCCGGAAGAGTCCGTCGACTATGCGGTGATGGAGCAGACGGCCGATGCGGTGGTGGTGCCGATGGATGCCGGCTGGAGCGATGTTGGCTCCTGGTCTTCCCTCTGGGAGATCAGCGCCCATACGCCGGAAGGTAACGTCCACCACGGGGATGTGATCAGCCATAACACCGAAAACAGCTACGTCTACGCCGAGTCTGGGCTGGTGACCACCGTTGGGGTGAAAGACCTGGTGGTGGTGCAGACCAAAGATGCGGTGCTGATTGCCGACCGCGCTGCGGTCCAGGACGTAAAAAAAGTCGTCGAGAAAATCAAAGCCGATGGCCGCCATGAACACCATATTCACCGTGAAGTTTACCGTCCGTGGGGAAAATATGACTCCATCGATGCGGGCGAACGCTATCAGGTCAAACGCATCAGCGTGAAGGCCGGGGAAGGGCTCTCGCTGCAGATGCATCACCACCGCGCCGAGCACTGGATCGTGGTGGCAGGTACCGCCAAAGTGACCATCGACGGTGAGATCAAGCTGATCGGTGAAAACGAATCGGTCTATATCCCGCTGGGCGCACACCACTGCCTCGAAAACCCGGGGAAAATCCCGCTCGATCTGATCGAAGTCCGTTCCGGCTCCTATCTGGAAGAGGACGACATTGTGCGGTTTGAAGATCGCTACGGGCGCATTTAACCCCTGACGAATACCAATAATGGACTGGCCTGCCCGCGCAGGCCCCGGCGGATCGCTGCCTGAAGAAGGGTAAAAGATGAGCAAATTAACCTGTTTTAAAGCCTACGATATTCGCGGCAAGCTCGGCGAAGAGTTAAATGAAGATATCGCCTGGCGTATTGGCCGTGCCTACGGCGAGTACCTGAAGCCGAAAACCATTGTGCTGGGTGGCGATGTCCGCCTGACCAGCGAGTCCCTGAAACTGGCGCTGGCAAAAGGCCTGCGCGATGCGGGCGTTGACGTGCTGGATATCGGCCTGTCCGGTACCGAAGAGATCTACTTCGCCACCTTCCACCTTGGCGTGGACGGCGGGATCGAAGTCACCGCCAGCCATAACCCGATGGACTACAACGGGATGAAGCTGGTGCGTGAAGGCGCGCGCCCAATCAGCGGCGATACCGGCCTGCGTGACGTGCAGCGCCTGGCGGAAGCCAACGATTTCCCACCGGTCGATGAAGCCCGTCGCGGCAGCTATCAGAAAATCAACCTGCAGGACGCGTATATTGACCACCTGCTGGGCTATATCAACCCGGCGAACCTGAAGCCGCTCAAGCTGGTGATTAACTCCGGCAACGGCGCGGCGGGTCCGGTGATTGATGCGATTGAAGCTCGCTTCCGGGCGCTTAGC
>DATEKR010000388.1:0-7091 GCA_035277345.1 Enterobacteriaceae bacterium | reverse complement strand
AGGCAACTAGCGGGTCAGGAACAGACATAATCACCACGCCCGGCAATGCCGGGCGTTTTACTGGTGCGGCAAGTGGACGCCAGGGGGCAGTATCAGGGGGGCGTGTGTGCGTCGTGATAACCGAGTGAAAAATCCTCGCTGGCTGGCGCAGCTCAGCCAGCAATCCCGGCCGGGCCGGGTCGTCAATCTTTGCTTTATTATTGTCTTATTGCTGTCAACGGTGCTGACCTGGCGTGAAGTTGCGGTGCTGGAGGACGCCTACGTCACCCGGCAGCAAAACAGCCTGGCCAATGTGGCACGCGCCTTTGATGCGCGTATGCAGCACAGCATCGATGATATGAGGATTTATCACGACAGCATGCCGGAGGCGATAAACGCGCCGCTACCCTTTGAGGCACTGCGCCATGCGAAAAATGACTTCGATTTTCTGCGAAAGCTGCCCGAATGGGTGATTTCGCTTGATGTGATGCGCACGATCCCTGTTAAAGGGGTGTCTGATGCCTTTGTTGAAGAGACAAACCTGCTGTCACGGGCGCATCCCTGGCTGGAGAATGAGCTGACGGCGACGCTGGAGCTGGGCTATCTGATGTACCTCTCACGTAATGCCAGCCGCTTTGCGTGGCGCACGCAATATATTTCCCGTGCCGGTTTCTATCTCTCCTCTGAGGATCTGCACAATACTGACGGGGCGGATATCCTTTCCAGCTATTACTCACGCGTGGCTGAGCCGTGGATGGTTGAGCAAACCCCGCTGGTGAACCCGTCGCGTAAACTTCGCTGGTACAGCACTATGACGCCCGAGATCACGCTGACCGCCAGTATGCCAGTGGACTATCGTAAACAGTGGCTTGGCGTTCTGGTGATGGATTTCGATCTCTTTGCTATCAATACGTTTTTAGCCAACGCTGCGGTCGGAGAAGGGGATGGTCGGTTTCAGCTGTACGACCGGCATATGAATCTGATTGCCCATTCTGGTGACGTGGTGACCCTGAGCGAACGGGACAATGCGTTCCTGGCCGGCACAATCGAGAAAAAAAGTCGGGGCGGAATCCGATTTTCGGGGGGATACATAAGCTGGCAGCGACTGGCTGATTTTGACGGCGTGATACTTCGGTTTCACACATTTAGCGAGGGGGTGCGCAGCGATTTTGGCACGATCTCGATAGCCTTAACCCTCTTATGGCTGCTGTTTACCAGCATGCTGTTTATCTCGTGGGGCATCATTCGCCGGATGGTGCTCAATATGAGCCAGATGCAGCGCTCGCTGGAGTGGCAGGCGTGGCACGATCCGCTGACGCGTTTGTACAATCGCGGTGCGCTCTTTGATCGGGCGGAGCAGCAGGCCAGCCTTTGCCAGAAGGCGCAGGAGCCGCTGGCGGTGATTCAACTGGATCTCGACCATTTCAAAAACATAAACGATAGCTGGGGACATCAGGCCGGCGATCGGGTTCTGGCGCACGTGGGCGGGCTTATCGGCAGTGTGCTGCGCAGCGGAGATATTGCGGGTCGCGTGGGCGGGGAAGAGTTTTGTATTCTGCTGCCGGGGACAGCTCTTGCCGATGCGCAGCAGATAGCGGAACGCATCCGCCTGCGCCTTAACAGCAAGGAAATTTTACTCTCCAGAGGCACAACGATACGTATAAGTGCCTCCCTGGGCGTGAGCAGCAGCGAAGAGCATCAGCAGTATGACTTTGAACAGCTCCAGTCGGTGGCGGATAACCGGCTCTACCGGGCAAAACAGCAGGGGCGTAATCGGGTCCAGGCCACCGATTAAAGCGGGCCGAGAAAGTGATCCAGCCCTTCGCTCCAGCCATAAGGACCTTCCTGAGCCGTGTGCCAGACGCGCTGAGGACGGTCATCGCGTAGCGTTACGCCCTGGCGGTTAAGTCCTTTGATAACGACCGCAAAATCAACGCAGTCCAGCAAAGGTGCGTCATTCGGACCATCGCCAAGTCCCAGGGTAACGTAGTCGAGACGCTCCCGCTGGCGGTACTGTTCGGTCAGCCAGCGACAGGCTTTATCCTTACCGGCCTGCTGGTCGAGAACGTGCCAGAAGCGGGCGCCCTGCATAAAGCGCAGGCCGTACTGCGCCAACGCTGCGCTGAAGGCGGCCATTTGCTCGTCATCATCACGCCAGATCAGCGTTTCCGACGCGATATGCAGCTTCGCCAGTCCCGCCTGGCTGCGGCTGACGCCGGTCCAGTCAGCGATAGCCTGGTCGTCGACTTCAGCAAAACAGGTGAACTTATAGCCTCCCTCTTCGCGAAGCTTGTGCAAAATTCGCTGGATATCTTCCCCTGAGGCACCGCTAATCAGCCGGGGGTAGTGAGGATCGCCCTCCCAGCGGGTATCGAGCTGGATAACCGCGCCGTTCTCCGCAATCAGCGGCAAACCTTCCAGCCCCAGGGTTTTCTGCAGCTGGGTCATTTCCGCCGCCGTCTTACTGCTGCACAGAATGACAGGCACCTCTGCCTCACGCAGACGCATCAGCCAGGGGGCGGCAGGCTGCCAGTCGAGGGTGTGGATGTCGAGCAGGCTGCCGTCCAGATCGGTGAACACCAGTAATGGGTTGTGCAGATTCGGCATGAGGCCTCCTCGGTGGTGAGCAGTTTATTCCAGGAATAATCTTAAAAAAAAGCGCAGGGATGATTTTATCTGGTCGGGATCGATCCCAGCGCTATCAGGGCCTGCCAATGCTTTATTCCACTTACAGTAAGCGTTATGGCCATTCAGCATGATGATATATCTTGTCATGCAAAATAATTGTGGATAATGTGTGTCCGACATCAGACTTCCTGATGTAACGAATTTTATGTGGCTTTAGTTTCAGAATACTTTCATCCCGACCTCCTGGTCGGGTTTTTTTTAGCGATTAATCTCCGACACGCTAAAGTCGTGAATATCAAGTTCAAATGCCTCTGCCAGTTCCCGCCACGTGTGATAATCATGCCCGTTCACGCTAAGACGGTTCGGATCGTCACCGTCGGCAAAGCGCACCTCACTTTCGCTGATCTCATTAATGGCGGCCAGCAGCGCCTCAACGTCAACGCCCGGGTCACGGTCGCTGTACTCTTTAGCGGTTTTCATCACCTTTGCCTCACAGGGTTGCGTGCTCGCCCTTAAGTATAGACGGTTGAGAAAATCATCACTTGCGCAGGTAGGCGCTGCCAGCGGACGGGGTTTTGTTCTACACTGGCGTAAACGTGAAAGGAGGTTATCTATGCAGGTCAACGATCGGGTCACGGTCAAAACGGACGGGGGTCCTCGCCGTCCGGGTGTTGTACTGGCGGTGGAAACGTTTAGCGAAGGCATTATGTATCTGGTGTCGCTGGATGACTATCCGCTGGGGATTTGGTTCTTTAATGACAATGGGCACCCGGACGGGATCTTTGTGGAGAAGGCGGACTGAGTGAAGTGGGGAGCAAACGAACTGGCGGAGCAGACCGCCAGTTCGCGACTGCTTAACGCATATTAACGAAAATGCCGTTGGTGACATTATCGGTCAGACGGACCACGTGATAGATCACCTGCTTGTTGTGCGTCTTGATTTTCCTTTTAATATTTCCTTTGTGTGAAGAAACGGTCTTCGCTTTTATATTCATTTGGTCGGAAATCTGAATCGTTCCCTGGCCGGACATCCACATTTTGAGCATGCTCGATTCCGTTCGGCTTAATGAAAGTGTCGGAAGATTGACATCGTGTGCGTCCGCTGTTTCCTTTTTAAGATGGTCGCCAATAATATCGTCCAGTGATTCGGGCTTTATTGACTTGGAACTGATTAGCAGATTTTTACGCACCAACAGATATTCGTCGAAATGTACGTTGGCAATCGCCATAAAAACGATAAACAACGTGCCGGGATGTTGATTAATGATCTGCTTGATATGCTGACTGCTTGCGGGATCGTGAATAAAACAGTCTTCATTAATAAACACCACACTGGGCTTGCGCGCATGGCAAACCGCTTCGAGATCGTCGACACCCGTTAGTTCGTCAATGTCTCGTTTCTTCACCCCCCGACTAACCAGGTACCCGGCTAATCCCAACCGGGTGTAACTGCACAGATCCATAATAATCGTCGACATGGCATACCCTCACTCAATGCGTAACGATAATTCACCCATACCTGAAGTTACACAATCGCCATATGGCTGAAAAATTTATGAAATATAACCACAAAAAGGCGATGGTAACCCGGCAAACCCACTATCCAGTAAAGTTACGTATAATTTGCCAGGAATCATCTTAAAGTAAAGTAAATATTAGCTTCTGTGAGGGAGGTAAAAACAAATAAACCGCGCCAGGGATATCCTGGCTGAATTGTTGACGATTTATTTTAAGATTTTCCTCAGGGTGGACTGGCGCCGGAGGTGGGCATTTCGCCAACAATATCCGCTAACAGATTGAAAACTTCGCTGAATAAACGTTCACAGTAAGGCGCGATTAACGGCATCAGCGCCGCCATCAGTAAAATACCTACCGTCAGGGTCAGTGGAAAACCGATAACAAACACCGACAGCTGTGGTGCCATACGGTTGAGCATCCCCATGGCCAGGTTAAGCGCCAGCAGCAGAGTCAGGATAGGCAGCGCCAGCATCAATCCGTTGAGGAAAATCATGCTCGCGGCGCGCGTCAGGGCGAGAAACGCATTGCTGCTCAGCGGCTCACCGCCGATAGGCAGGGTGTGGAAGGTATCCACCAGCATCGAAATCAACCACAGGTGGCCGTTAAAGGTCAGAAACAGCAGCAGTGCCAGCATGTCGATCAAACGCGCCAGCACGGGCATGTTTAGCTTGCTGCCGGGGTCAATAAAGGTGGCGAACGACAGACCCATCGCAAGGCCAATATACTCGCCCGCGGCGCGGACCGCAGCAAAGGCGAACTGCATGGTAAAGCCCAGCGCAATACCGATCAGAATTTGTTGCCCGGCGACCCACAGCATCCCGCCGGAAAACGGCGTGATCTCGGTGGGCGGCAGGGTCGGGGCAACAATATACGTAATCATTATCCCCAGGCCGAGCTTCACGCGTTTAGGGATGGAGCGTTCGGCCAGAATAGGGGCGGTGGAGATAAGCGCCAGCACGCGCAGCAGAGGCCAGAAATACATACTGAACCACTGCACCCACTGATCGCTACTGATCTCTACCATAGATTCGCTTAGCCGATGATATAGGGCAGATTGGTGAACAGGCCGCGCATATAGTCGAGCAGCAGATTCAGCATCCAGGGACCCGCAACAATGATGGCGATAAACACGGCAACGATTTTCGGAATGAACGAGAGCGTCATTTCGTTAATCTGGGTCGCGGCCTGCAGGATACTGATGATAAGACCGGTAACAAGGGCAACCAACAGCAGCGGTGCCGCAAGGGCCAGGGCCACTTTCATGGCCTCTGTCCCCATCATCATGACCGATTCTGGCGTCATTTGCGGCTCCTCAACTGTAGAAACTTTGCGCCAGCGAGCCAACCAGCAGCTGCCAGCCGTCGACCAGCACGAAGAGCATTAGCTTAAAGGGTAGCGCAATGGTTGCCGGTGGCACCATCATCATCCCCAGCGCCATTAGCACGCTGGCGATCACCAGGTCGATCAGCAGGAAAGGAATAAAGATAGTAAAGCCAATCTGGAAGGCGGTTTTCAGCTCGCTGGTCACATAGGCCGGGAGCAGGATGCGCATGGGGACTTCTTCTGGCCCCTGCAGGGTGCCGGTATTCGACAGACGTGCAAACAGCGCCAGGTCGGCTTCACGCGTCTGGCGCAGCATAAATTCACGCAGCGGCTGAGCGCCGCGCTCTATCGCCACATCCATTGAAATCTGGTTCTGGCTGAACGGCTGATAGGCGTCGGTATAGATCTTGTCGATAACCGGCGACATGATAAAAAAGGTCAGAAACAGTGCCAGTCCCAGCAGAACCTGGTTAGGTGGCGCAGAGGGCGTGCCCAGGGCGTTACGCAGCAGGCCAAAAACAATGATGATGCGCGTGAAGCTGGTCATCATCAGCAGAATGGCTGGCAGGAAGGTGAGTGAGGTAATAAAGACCAGGGTCTGCACCGGCAGCGACCAGCTCTGGCCTCCACCCGGCAGCGGCTGGGTCACCAGGCCCGGTAATTGCGCAAAAGCAGAGGGTGCCACCAGCCAAAGTCCGGCCAGCAACAGGCATAACAAACGGCGCATCAGGATCTCCCGGAACGCTTGAGTATTGACTTCATCAGTGACGGAAAATCGCTGGCGGCGGCTTTCGGCTCTCCGCTTTGCGGCGGAGCAGGGGGGAGCGTGTGCAGCAGGGTTATCTGTGCTGAGGTGACGCCAAGCACCAGCCGTGCGTCTTCAACATCGACAATCACCACGCGCTCGCGCGGACCCAGCGATGTCGCGGCGCTGACTTTAAGGCCGCGGGTGCTGGCGCCTTTGACGCCCATTCCTAAACGCTTTGCCAGCCAGGCGGCGGCGAGAATCAGCAGTATAATGCCGAACAGCGCGCTGCTGACCTGCACCAGCGGAGAGCTGGGCGCAGCAGCAGGCTGTGTGACCGTCGCCTGGGTTTTCATCTTAACGGCTCAGGCGGCGCATACGCTCGGACGGCGTGATGATATCGGTAATACGTACGCCGTATTTATCCGCAACCACCACAACTTCACCCTGGGCAATAAGGTAGCCGTTGATCAGGATATCCAGCGGTTCACCCGCCAGACCTTCCAGTGACACCACGGAGCCCTGCGTCAGGCGCAGCAGCTCTTTGATGGTCATGCGCGTACGACCCAGTTCAACGGTCAGCTTGACCGGGATATCCATGATCAGGTCGATATCCTGCAGCGTGCCGCTGACATCGCCACCGCCAAGCTGCTGAAATACGGAGTCAGCCGGGCTTTTATTGCCGCCGGTGGTGGTTTGTTGCTCGTTCAGTGCATCAGCCCACAGATCGTCCAGAGCTCCATTGTTCTCATCGGACGGATTATTCATATCACTCATTTGGGCTGTTCCTCGTTCAGCGAGTTCAAAATTGGGTTGATCAAATGCTCTACGCGCAGCGCGTACTGACCGTTAACCGTGCCATACTGGCTTGTCAGTACCGGTACGCCATCTACATGGG
>DATEKR010000387.1:0-3966 GCA_035277345.1 Enterobacteriaceae bacterium | reverse complement strand
CTCATGGCCGTAGTGAACGGTGCCGCTCAGCACCATCCCCTGGTTATCCAGTGAATCCCGCTGCCAGTTTTTCCAGAAAAAATCATGCGTAATACCGAGATAGTCAAAGGCTTCGTCCACGGCAATATCGTCGTTAGAGGGCTGGCCTTCATAGCGCACCTGCTCGCCCGGCAGCGTCTCTTTTTGCTGCGCATCATAGATATCGCGGGTGAGCTGGCCTGCTACTGCGGAATGCGGCACGGACGCTTTGCTGTGGCTATGGGCCATCAGGGTCTGGACATGGGTCAGGGTCTGGCGGGCGCAGCGCTGCTGCAGTTCGCTGCCGTGGTCGATGATACGGCGCAGAATATAGGGTGGGATAACGCCGGGGCAGGTTCTGTTGTTCATGCGGCTCTCCTTAGTCGGGCACGGTCTGTGCAGAAAAAGAACAGCCTAAGTATAGCGAGCGTATCCGATACGGGCGGTGGGATTAGTCGGTTTTACGCGCCCGGGCTTTACGCACCGGGGTGATGCTTTTCACTTCACTTTCCACCAGACCATCGGCAAGACGGGTGGTCAGCGTGTCGCCGCTTTTCACCTGACGCGCTTTACGCAGCAGCTGGCCGTCAGAGGCGGTGGTGACGCTATAGCCACGCGCCAGGGTCGCCAGCGGGCTGACGGCTTCCAGATGCGCTACCTGATTTGAAAAACGTTCGCGGACCTGGCCGAGCTGCGCCTGCATCTTTTGCGTCATCCGGTATTCCAGCTGGCGAAGATGGGTTTGCATCTGGTGAATACGCGGCTGCGGACTCTGCCAGGAAAGACGCTGCTCCATGCGCTGCTGACGCTGCGCGGCCTGTTTTAAGCGGATATCCATCTGCTGGCGCAGGCGCTGCTGCAGGCGGTCGAGCTGGGTTTGCTGGCGTGCCAGCCGCAGCTGCGGGTGCTGCTGCTGAAGACGATGGTGCAGCAGGCTAAAGCGGCGGTTGCCGCTGGCAAGGTAGTAATCCATCGCCATCTCCAGCCGCTGGCGAGCGGCCTGGATCTGGCGCTGAAGTTCGACCTGGTTACGGCTGATCACTTCCGCAGCGGCGGAAGGCGTCGGGGCGCGCAGGTCGGCAACGAAATCGGCAATGGTGACGTCCGTTTCATGCCCGACGGCGCTGACTACCGGGATCTGACTGCTGAAGATGGCCCGCGCCACGCGCTCGTCGTTAAAACTCCATAAATCTTCCAGCGATCCGCCGCCGCGACCGACGATTAACACGTCGCACTCCTGACGGGCGTTAGCCAGCGCAATCGCCCGGACAATCTGCCCTGGCGCATCATCGCCCTGAACCGTCGTCGGGTAAATCACCACCGGCAGAGAAGGATCGCGGCGTTTCAGCACCTGAAGAATATCGTGCAGGGCGGCCCCGGTTTTGGAGGTCACCACGCCGACGCAGCGGGCCGGGGAGGGCAGCGGCTTTTTCAGCGCCTGATCGAACAGCCCTTCGGCAGCCAGCTTGCTTTTCAGCAGCTCATATTTTTGCTGCAGCAGGCCTTCGCCCGCAGGCTGCATACTTTCGACGATAATCTGGTATTCACCGCGTGGCTCGTACAGGGTGATACTGGCGCGAACCAGCACCTGCTGACCGTGTTGCGGACGGAACGTCACCCGGCGGTTGCTGTTGCGGAACATCGCGCAGCGCACCTGGGCGGTATCGTCTTTTAAAGTGAAGTACCAGTGACCGGAAGCGGGCTGGGTAAAGTTGGAGATTTCACCGCTGATCCACACCTGGCCCATTTCACGATCCAGCAGCAGACGCACCGTCTGATTCAGGCGGCTGACGGTAAAAATTGCGTTGGTCTGAGAAGGTAACATGTGAGCTGGATCAAATTCTAAATCAGCAGGTTAATCAGTCGATAGTACCCTGCTGAAAGGCGATCGCAAGTTTTTTCTCAAAAAAGGTATGGAAGCAATCGGTTTCGTTCTGTATAATGCCACGGCAATATTTTATCTGTTCTCACTAACCCCCAGGTTGAGATATTGCCATGCTACGTATCGCTAAAGAAGCACTGACGTTTGACGACGTTCTCCTTGTTCCCGCTCACTCTACCGTTCTGCCGAACACTGCCGACCTCGGCACTCAGCTGACCAAAACCATTCGCCTGAACATTCCTATGCTCTCCGCAGCGATGGACACCGTGACCGAAGCGCGTCTGGCGATTGCGCTGGCGCAGGAAGGCGGCATTGGCTTTATTCACAAAAACATGTCCATCGAGCGCCAGGCGGAAGAAGTTCGCCGCGTGAAAAAACACGAGTCCGGCGTGGTCACTGACCCGCAGACCGTGCTGCCGACCACCACTCTGCGTGAAGTGAAAGAACTGACCGAGCGTAACGGCTTTGCCGGTTACCCGGTTGTGACCGCGGACAACGAGCTGGTCGGTATTATCACCGGCCGTGACGTGCGTTTCGTGACCGACCTGAACCAGCCGGTTAGCGTCTATATGACCCCGAAAGAGCGTCTGGTGACCGTGCGTGAAGGCGAAGCCCGCGACGCCGTATTCGCCAAAATGCACGAAAAGCGCGTTGAGAAAGCGCTGGTTGTCGACGACAGCTTCCACCTGATCGGTATGATCACCGTTAAAGATTTCCAGAAAGCCGAACGTAAACCGAACGCCTGTAAAGATGAGCATGGTCGTCTGCGCGTCGGTGCGGCAGTCGGTGCCGGTGCCGGTAACGAAGAGCGCGTTGATGCCCTGGTTGCTGCGGGCGTTGACGTTCTGCTGATCGACTCCTCCCATGGCCACTCTGAAGGCGTTCTGCAGCGTATTCGTGACACCCGTGCAAAATATCCTGACCTGCAGATCATCGGCGGTAACGTGGCGACGGGCGCTGGCGCTCGCGCGCTGGCAGAAGCCGGTTGCAGCGCGGTAAAAGTAGGTATCGGTCCTGGCTCCATCTGTACCACCCGTATCGTGACCGGCGTGGGCGTTCCGCAGATCACCGCCGTGTCTGACGCGGTAGAAGCCCTTGAAGGCACCGGGATCCCGGTTATCGCCGACGGCGGTATCCGCTTCTCCGGCGACATCGCTAAAGCGATCGCGGCCGGTGCGAGCGTGGTGATGGTGGGCTCTATGCTGGCCGGTACCGAAGAGTCTCCGGGCGAAATCGAACTGTTCCAGGGCCGTTCTTATAAGTCCTACCGTGGTATGGGCTCCCTGGGCGCGATGTCCAAAGGCTCCTCCGACCGTTACTTCCAGACCGATAACGCCGCTGACAAGCTGGTGCCGGAAGGTATCGAAGGTCGCGTAGCCTATAAAGGCCGCCTGAAAGAGATCATCCATCAGCAGATGGGCGGCCTGCGTTCCTGTATGGGCCTGACCGGGTGTGGTACTATCGACGAGCTGCGTACTAAAGCGGAATTTGTACGCATCAGCGGTGCGGGCATCCAGGAAAGCCACGTCCATGACGTGACCATTACCAAAGAGTCCCCGAACTACCGTATGGGTTCCTGAACCTGATTTACATCGCCCGGCTTGAGCCGGGCGTTTTGATTTGTTTCACTTGCCTCGGAACTAGTGTCAATGACCGAAAATATCCATAAGCATCGCATTCTTATCCTCGACTTTGGCTCTCAGTACACCCAGCTGGTTGCGCGCCGCGTGCGTGAACTGGGCGTTTACTGTGAACTCTGGGCCTGGGACGTTACTGAAGCACAGATCCGTGAATTCAATCCGAGCGGCATCATCCTCTCCGGCGGCCCGGAAAGCACCACCGAAGACAACAGCCCGCGTGCGCCGCAGTACGTCTTCGAAGCCGGTGTGCCGGTATTTGGCGTCTGCTACGGTATGCAGACCATGGCCATGCAGCTTGGCGGCCACGTTGAAGGCTCCAGCGAGCGTGAATTCGGCTATGCGCAGGTAGAAGTCAAAGCGCAGAGCGCCCTGATCCGCGACATCGAAGATGCCCTGACCGCAGACGGCAACGCCCTGCTGGACGTG
>DATEKR010000386.1:0-6370 GCA_035277345.1 Enterobacteriaceae bacterium | reverse complement strand
CCAGGGCGAGTACACCTTTGCCGATGACATTGTTTTTGCCGCGCTGGATAAGCTGCGTAAAGGCAGCCGCCAGAATCTGCGTGCACCCGCGTCCATCACCGACTGGCGGCCGCTGGTGCACGATATGCGTCTGTTCAAATCGTCGGAAGAGCTTACGCTGATGCGCCGCGCCGGTGAAATCAGCGCCCTCGGACATACGCGGGCGATGCAGACCTGCCGTCCCGGTATGTTCGAATACCAGCTGGAAGGCGAAATTCATCACGAATTTAACCGCCACGGCGCGCGTTTCCCCTCCTACAACACCATCGTTGGCGGCGGTGAGAACGGCTGCATTCTTCACTACACTGAGAATGAGAGTCCGCTGCGCGATGGCGATCTGGTTCTGATCGACGCCGGATGCGAGTATCAGGGCTATGCGGGCGATATTACCCGCACCTTCCCGGTTAACGGCAAATTCACGCCAGCCCAGCGGGAGATCTATGACATCGTTCTGGAATCGCTGGAGACGGCGCTGAGTCTCTATCGCCCAGGCACCTCCATCCAGCAAGTGACCGGCGACATCGTGCGCGTCATGATCCGCGGGCTGGTGAAGCTCGGCATTCTGCAGGGTGACGTGGAGCAACTCATTGCCGAGGGTGCCCATCGCCCGTTCTTTATGCACGGCCTGAGCCACTGGCTGGGGCTGGACGTTCACGATGTCGGTGCCTACGGCGTGGATCGTTCGCGGCCGCTTGAACCGGGTATGGTCCTGACCGTCGAGCCGGGCCTCTATATTGCGCCGGATGCGGACGTGCCCGCCCAGTATCGCGGCATCGGTATTCGTATCGAAGATGACATTGTGATCACCAAAGACGGCAACGAGAACCTCACCGCCAGCGTAGTAAAAACGGCGGACGATATCGAGGCGCTGATGGCAGCGGCGCGGCAGTGAACGGCGTCATTATCGTTGGCGGCGGTATGGTCGGTGCGACCCTCGCCCTGGCCATCTCACAGCTGACGCGTGGCGCATTGCCTGTACACCTGATTGAAGCGGCTGCGCCGGAATCCCAGGGGCATCCGGGTTTTGACGCCCGTGCGATTGCGCTGGCGCAGGGTACCTGCCTGCAGCTGGCGCGGATTGGCGTCTGGCAGGCGCTGGCTGACTGCGCTACGGCCATTAAAACGGTTCACGTCAGCGATCGCGGCCACGCCGGTTTTGTCACCCTGGCCGCCGACGACTATAAAATTGATGCGCTGGGCCAGGTAGTTGAGCTGCACGATGTGGGGCAGAGGCTGTTTGCCCGCCTGCGTCGTGCGCCCGGCGTGACCCTGCACTGTCCGGCGCGGGTCGCTGGCGTCCACAGAACTCAGGAGCAGGTCCAGGTCGAGCTGGAAGACGGCACGCGCATTGACGGCGCGCTGGTGGTTGCCGCCGACGGGACCGGCTCTGCGCTCGGCAGCGCCTGCGGGATCCGCTGGCAGCAGAGCGATTACCAGCAGGTGGCGGCGATTGCCAACGTTACCACCGCGCTGCCCCATAACGGACGCGCCTTTGAGCGCTTTACCGAGCACGGTCCGCTGGCGATGCTGCCGATGTCAGACGGGCGTTGTTCCCTGGTGTGGTGCCATCCCCGTGATAAACGGGATGAAATACAGGGCTGGTCCGATGCTCACTTTAGTGAGCAACTGCAGCAGGCGTTTGGCTGGCGGCTTGGGCGCATCGTCCACAGCGGGAAGCGAACGGTCTATCCGCTGGCGCTGACCACCGCAGACAGCAATATTACCCATCGCACGGTGTTGGTCGGCAATGCCGCCCAGACCCTGCATCCCATTGCCGGGCAGGGCTTTAATCTGGGCATGCGCGACGTGATGAGCCTGGCGGAAACCCTGACGGCGGCCTGGCAGAATGCCGAAGATCCCGGCGCATGGCCGGTGCTGTGCCGCTATCGTCAACGCCGCGATGCGGATAAAGCCGCGACGATTGGCGTGACGGATGGCTTAGTGCATCTCTTCGCTAACCGCTGGGCACCGCTGGTGGCCGGGCGCAACGTCGGATTGATGGCGATGGAATTATTTACCCCGGCACGTAACGTGCTGGCGCAGCGCACCCTGGGTTGGGTGGCGCGTTAAGCCTGCTATCGCAGGCGCGAAGGAGTAAACAAACTGTGCAAAGTGTTGATGTGGCGATTGTAGGCGGTGGCATGGTCGGTCTGGCCGTGGCCTGCGGGTTACAGGGAAGCGGGCTGCGCGTTGCCGTACTGGAGCAGCATCCACCGCAGCCGCTGGCCGCCGATGCACCTCCGGCGCTACGGGTTTCCGCCATTAATGGTGCCAGTGAAAAGCTGCTGACGCATCTTGGCGTCTGGTCAAATATTGTGGCCCAGCGCGCCAGCTGCTATCACGGTATGGAAGTGTGGGAAAAAGACAGCTTTGGTCGCATCGCGTTCAACGATGAGAGCATGGGCTACAGCCATCTTGGTCATATTGTGGAAAACGCCGTGATCCATAGCGCCCTGTGGCAGAAAGCGCAAAGCTGTGCGGATGTCACTCTGCTGGCACCGGCTGAACTGCAGCAGGTGGTCTGGGGTGAAAACGACGCGTTCCTGACCCTGAAAGACGGCACGATGCTGACGGCCCGGCTGGTGGTGGGTGCCGACGGCGCCCGTTCCTGGCTGCGCGACAAGGCGGATATCCCGCTGACCTTCTGGGATTACCGGCACCACGCTATGGTGGCGACGATCCGCACCGCCGAACCGCACGGAGCCGTTGCGCGCCAGGCGTTTCACGGCGACGGGATCCTCGCGTTCCTGCCGCTCTCCGATCCGCATCTCTGCTCGATTGTCTGGTCCCTGTCGCCGCAGGAGGCTGAACGTCTCCAGCAGGCCCCGGAAGACGAATTTAACCGTGCGCTGTCGGTGGCCTTTGATAACCGGCTGGGGCTTTGTCAGGTTGAAAGCGAGCGTCAGCTCTTCCCGCTGACCGGACGCTACGCCCGTCAGTTTGCCGCCCACCGTCTGGCGCTGGTGGGCGACGCCGCCCACACCATCCATCCGCTGGCGGGGCAGGGGGTTAACCTCGGCTTTATGGATGCGGCAGAGTTGATTGATGAGCTGCGTCGTCTGCATCGTCAGGGCAAAGATATTGGTCAGCATCTCTATCTGCGTCGCTACGAGCGTAGCCGTAAGCACAGTGCGGCCGTCATGCTGGCCGGGATGCAGGGTTTCCGTAATCTGTTTGCGGGCGATAACCCTGGTCTGAAGCTGCTGCGTGATGTCGGCCTGAAGCTGGCCGATACCCTGCCGGGTGTTAAACCCCAGCTTATTCGTCAGGCGATGGGCCTGAACGACCTCCCCGACTGGTTACGTTAACCCCGTCACATTTCCTCTCCCGGCCCCTGCGGCCGGGTGCTTCTCCTCGTTTGAATTATTCTAATTTCACCACATTTTTCGGATTAGATTTTCTAATTTGGCGTTTTTTGCATTACGGGAATTTGGCCTCTGTTTCCCGATAAAATGCCGCTGCGTTCGGCGTGGTAAGTCTTTCACCTGTTCTAATCACTATATTTTACGCTAAATCTTGGTTTTTTCTTCTGTTGGCGATCTGCCTGTTTTTGCCCATAAGCTAATGTGATGACCCATTTTTCCTTATGGTTAAATGCATTTTTCGGTGGTAAGTTCAGGCAAAAGAGAACGTTTGCGCCGGTGCTGAAAAGCGCATCGACGCCGGGTTTAGTGGTGCGTTTTTCGCCCTGAAAAACCGCTGACTTCTAACGAGGATAAGATGGCTCAACAGACGCCCCTGTTCGAACAACACAACGCCTGCGGCGCACGCATGGTGGACTTTCACGGCTGGATGATGCCGCTGCATTACGGCTCGCAGATCGATGAGCATCACGCGGTGCGCACCGATGCCGGGATGTTCGATGTGTCGCATATGACCATCGTCGATCTACGCGGCAGTCGCACCCGCGAATTCCTGCGCTATCTGCTGGCAAACGACGTCGCAAAACTTACTCAGACGGGTAAGGCGCTCTATACCGGCATGCTGAATGCATCAGGTGGCGTGATTGATGATCTGATCGTCTACTTCTTCTCCGATGATTTCTTCCGCCTTGTTGTTAACTCCGCCACCCGTGAAAAAGACCTCGCCTGGATAACTCAGCAGGCTGAACCCTTTGCGATTGAAATCACCGAGCGTGACGACCTGTCGCTTATCGCCGTGCAGGGTCCAAATGCAAAAGCCAAAGCAGCTGCCCTGTTTAGCGACGCGCAGCGCGCAGCGGTTGAAGGCATGAAGCCCTTCTTCGGCGTTGAGGCGGATGACCTGTTTATTGCCACCACCGGCTATACCGGTGAGGCGGGCTATGAAATCGCCATGCCAAATGAGAAGGCAGCGGATTTCTGGCGCGGGCTGCTGGCGGCGGGCGTCAAGCCCTGCGGCCTGGGCGCACGCGATACCCTGCGTCTGGAATCGGGCATGAATCTTTATGGCCAGGATATGGACGAAGGCGTTTCTCCGCTGGCGGCAAATATGGGCTGGACCATCGCCTGGGAACCGGCCGACCGCGACTTTATTGGGCGCGAGGCGCTGGAAGCGCAGCGTGCTAAAGGCACCGAACAGCTGGTTGGTCTGGTGATGACGGAAAAAGGCGTTCTGCGCGGTGAGCTGCCGGTTCGCTTTACCGATGCGGGGGGGAACGCGAAGGAGGGGGTCATCACCAGCGGTACCTTCTCGCCGACCCTCGGCTACAGTATTGCTTTGGCACGTGTTCCTGCGGGTATTGGTGACACGGCGATCGTGCAGATCCGCAACCGCGAAATGCCCGTTAAGGTGACCAAACCTGTTTTTGTGCGCGCCGGTAAAGCCGTCGCCTGATTCTTTTTTCTGGAGATTGAATGATGAGCAACGTACCTAACGAACTGAAATACAGCCGCGAACACGAGTGGCTGCGCAAAGAAGCCGACGGCATCTGGACCGTGGGGATCACCGAACACGCGCAGGAGCTGCTGGGCGATATGGTGTTTGTCGATCTGCCGGAAGTGGGCAGCATCGTGGGCGCGGGTGACGACTGTGCAGTGGCAGAATCCGTTAAGGCCGCTTCCGATATCTATGCACCTATCAGCGGCGAGATCGTGGGAATCAACGAAGAGCTGCAGAGCTCTCCGGAGCTGGTCAACAGCGAACCTTACGGCGACGGCTGGATCCTGAAAATCAAAGCCAGCGACGAATCAGAAATCGATGCACTGCTGGACGCTGAAGCCTACGGCGCCCTGCTGGAAGACGAGTAAGTTATTCCGCTGTTCTCCCTCTCCTGCGGGAGAGGGAATCATCACTCTCTCAGGAAACCTCCACATGACTCAGACGTTAAGCCAGCTTGAACACCGCGGTGCCTTTATCGATCGTCATATCGGCCCGGATGAACAGCAGCAGCAAGAGATGCTGAAAACGGTTGGCGCCGACTCCCTGGATGCCCTGATCGGCCAGATTGTGCCGCAGGATATCCAGCTCGCGACCCCGCCGCAGGTGGGCGATGCGACCACCGAATATGCCGCGCTGGCGGAGCTGAAAGCCATTGCCAGCCGCAACAAACGCTTTAAATCTTATATCGGCATGGGTTACACCGCCGTGCAGCTGCCGCCGGTGATCCTGCGCAATATGCTGGAAAACCCGGGCTGGTACACCGCCTACACCCCGTATCAGCCGGAAGTCTCTCAGGGCCGTCTGGAATCCCTGCTTAACTTCCAGCAGGTGACCCTGGATCTGACCGGTCTGGATATCGCCTCCGCCTCGCTGCTGGACGAAGCCACGGCAGGCGCGGAAGCCATGGCGATGGCGAAGCGCGTCAGCAAACTGAAAAATGCCAACCGCTTCTTTGTGGCGGCCGATGTTCATCCTCAGACCCTGGACGTAGTGCGTACCCGTGCGGAAACCTTCGGTTTTGAGGTGATCGTTGATGAAGCGGATAAAGTGCTGGATCACCAGGATGTCTTCGGCGTGCTGCTTCAGCAGGTCGGCACAACAGGTGAAGTGCACGATTACAGCCCGCTTATCGCCGGGCTGAAATCACGCAAAATTATCGTCAGCGTGGCTGCCGATTTTATGGCGCTGGTGCTGCTGACCGCGCCGGGCAAACAGGGCGCGGATATCGTGTTCGGCTCTGCCCAGCGCTTCGGCGTGCCGATGGGCTACGGCGGACCGCACGCGGCCTTCTTTGCCGCCAAAGATGAATTTAAACGCTCCATGCCGGGCCGTATTATCGGCGTCTCAAAAGACGCGGCGGGCAATACCGCCCTGCGTATGGCGATGCAGACCCGCGAGCAGCATATCCGCCGCGAGAAAGCCAACTCCAATATCTGTACCTCTCAGGTGCTGCTGGCTAATATCGCCAGCC
>DATEKR010000385.1:0-21232 GCA_035277345.1 Enterobacteriaceae bacterium | reverse complement strand
GGACAGGGCGCGAACCGGACTGGGTGGATGCGGTGTACTGCCTGCAAACGCAATGGGAAAAACCGGTTCGGGTTGCGGGGTTAACCAGCCTTGCGCTACAGGGCTTTGCCCACTATACCGAGCCGGGCAGACACCAGGTCTGGCTTACGCTTCCGGCTTACGTCAAACTGCCAGTATGGTTCGTCGCCTTTGAACACTCCGCAACCTTTGTCACACTGTATACATCGGGCCTGTCTGTCGATTTAGCCCTCTTCACGACAAAACTAAAAATCGGCGACAGACAGTTAACGGGCAGCGCGCCGGAACTTGCCGCATATGAGATCGCCAGCGGCGTTCCTTCATTGATCTCATTCGAGCATGCCGACGCTTTGTATCAGGGCATGAATCTTCTCAGCCCACGTAAGCTACAGGCGCTGCTATGCGCCAGTCGTTCGGTTAAAACCAACCGGGTAATGCTCTGGCTGGCTCAACATAACGGGCATCCCTGGTTTCAGTATCTCGATCAGAGTGGTATAGAAATGGGCACAGGAAAACGGCAAATAGTTCCCGGCGGCTGGCTGGAGCCGGATTATCAAATCACCGTTCCCCGCGCATTTAAGGCGGAAGGAGCCGAAGATGGATCTACGTGATATTTATGCCCGACAGGTCAAACTGTTGATGGCCGCCCTGCCACATGTGGCAAAAGAGTCTTGTTTCGCGCTAAAAGGCGGCACGGCAATTAATTTGTTTGTGCAGGATTTCCCGCGCCTGTCGGTGGATATCGATCTGGCGTATCAGACCTTTATGGACCGCGATACCGATCTGGCGGCGATCAATGACGCACTGATGCGTATTACTGAATCGCTGAACGGCAGACGTGGGATCACGGCGATCCGGCAGGAAAATAAAGCAGATGAAAAGCGCATTATTGTTAACGCAATTGATGCACAGATAAAAATTGAAGTCAGTCCCGTCTGGCGCGGTCTGCTGTTGCCTTCGGCTGAAAGGCCGGTATGTGAGCAGGTAGAAATGGAATATGGCTTTACCACCATAAATGTCGTCTCACTGGCGGATCTTTACGGCGGTAAAATCTGCGCCGCGCTCGACCGACAGCATCCGCGTGATCTGTTTGATGTGCTGAATATGCTGGATAAACCTGGCCTGACACGTGAGATCTTTGACGGTTTTCTTTGCTATCTGGTAGGCCATCCTCGGCCTATTGCCGAGCTGCTGGCACCGACTTGGGATACAGCCCGGATAGCTACTCTATATGCTCAAGAATTTTCGGGCATGACACAACAGGAGACGTCGCTGGAATCTCTTTTATCAGTAACGACTTTGCTACCGCAGGCGCTGAAAACACACCTAACGGATCGGGACCGCCAGTTTTTACTGAGCTATAAGCAAAATACTCCTGACTGGTCGCTGTATAGCTATCCTGAAATTCAGCACCTTCCGGCTATTCGCTGGAAGCTACGTAATCTGGCAGTGCTGAATGATAAGAATCCGGCCAAGTATGCGGCGGCGCTGGGCAAGCTGGAAGAGGTTCTGGAGCAGTGCTTTTAGCTGGTTCAGAGGGATTAGATTAAGCCATGATGTTCCGCTTATCTCCCCCCTAATCCGATCCGCCAGTTTTTTCCAGAGCCCTTACTCCCGCAAAAACGCCTTCACCTGCCGCGTAAACTCCGCCGGCTGGTCATACATCACAAAGTGGAAACTGTTATCAATGCGCGTCAGTTTTACACCCTTAAGTGCGGAGTAGGCCTGGGTATAAAGCGTGTCGCTTTGCGTCGCCGGAATACCATAGAGCGGATCCCAGGCATAGAGGACTGTGACCGGGACGCGAATATGCGACAGCTGTGGGCGTAAATCGAGAGTCATAATGTCATAGGTGGCGTCGGCGAGGGTCTGTCGGTCAGAGGTCAGGCTGGCGTTGACCAGCTGCTCGCGTGCGGCATCTGTTTTAATCAGCCGGGCCATCCCTTGCTGCTGCTGACGGGCAAAGTCGGCATCGCTGGCGGTGAGCAGCATCTGGCGGAACTGATTTGCCTGGGGAGCGACCGACGCTTTTGTTGCCTGCGGATTAAACATCAGGCTAAAGAAGGGCAATGCATCGATGACCGCCACGCGGCCAGGTAACTCAGGATGCTGCGCCGCGATAAGCAGAGCAACCTCACCTCCCAGGGAATGGCCGATAATAGCCGGGTGAGAGAGTGCATTCTGGCTAATATACTCAGCGATGGCCTGCGCGACAGGACCAACAAACTCACCGTTATCCCGGGTGGCAGGAGCCTGCCCGGCGAACCCGGCAAGCTGCACCTTATGCAGCTTATAACCAGAGGATAGCTGAGCCGAGAGGTCATCCCAGACGCCACGCGACGAGGCAAGGCCGGGAATTAAGATCACGTCCGGCCCCTTCCCTTCAGTAACGACGGTAATCAGCGGTGCGGGGGCTCTGGTATCATTTGCCCACGTCGTGGCGGAAAACAGTAGCGTCAGAGCAACGGGGAATAAACTAAAGAGTTTGTGCATGATATATCCCTTTCCTCTGCAAAAATGATAATCATACGCATTTACAGGGATACGTCCACCAAAAGTCGTTATTGGAGAATACCCCTCAGCACATCATGCTTTATTTGCACTACGACACAGAAAGGTCGGCAACATTCCTAATGCAAAGAGATAATTTCCATTCTGCTGTTCAGTAATTCGCATATCAATACGCTTTTCAGGATAAATGAAAAATTGCGGTTCATATTTCTCCAGCCAGCTATCCGCAACATTGTCATCCGGGAATTTTATACTCTGCACCGACTTCAGAGAATAAATATGGTCTTTACGCTCTACCCGAAAAGTTATTTTACGATTGATTTTTTTGTCCGCACTGCTCTGCAGGCGTCCGTTCATACTGAGCATGCCGCTCTTACCCTCAAAGATATAATTCAGCCATAGAGAAAGAGTTTCATCGGGGTGATGCTGAACCAGATTTGCCCGACAGGAAAAAGGCTGGACATAATAACGATGCCAGTAATAATACCCCGCCAGGATGGCAACCGACGCGAAGCAAAGGCAGAGGATGTAAAGCTTCTGACGGTCATACACCATGCCAGCGTTCCTCGATAAAATAATCAGAAATGCAGCTGTTAGTTTCCACCATAGGTCTGTCACAGCGGATCACGGACGTGCGCGGCAGCATGGAATATCTCGCGATATAGACCCAAGGATACCTGGCGCAGTCCTCAGCAAACTGTCCCACGTAGGCCAGCGCACTCTCACGTTCGGGCTGGGTCTGAACCTCATTCTCCAGGTAAATATGACACTCGGCTAACTGGGTCACAAAACGATAATCATCAATAAAGTGATTGCCCCGGGCATCGCCATAGCGAATAAGGCTTACGCCCGCCTGCACCATCAGGATAGCCAGCCACAGAGGACGTGTTGATAAACGAGCGCTACGTACATGATCAGATTTCAGGATCGATTGCGGAGGAGGCACATCTTTTATGACGATCTGCATCTCGCTGGACAGGGTTAAACCAATGCGCGGAACGGTGACAATTGGATCGGTAGCGAAACCGATTTTTTTCAGGCCCTTCCTGAGGATCGAGATATTTTGATAATAGGTATTGGACGACACCAGCATCCCACGCTGTAGCCAGACCGACTCCAGAAACTCTTGCTGCGTGACAATGCTTCCAGCCCGTTCGATTAATAGCAGAAGGCAGCGTCCTGCGGGAGAGTTTAATACCACCACGCAATCCGGATGATTGAGATCGCGTAACGTGCTGGCCGCCGGGTGAAATTCAACACTCCCGTTGATGATATAATGCTTATGCATGGGTCTGGTTAAAATACCTGGTTAAGCCTTGTCAAAAATACGTGAGTAAGCAGGAGCGGATCCCTCGCTGAACTAAAGCTTAGTGTTACTGATAAATTAAGCGCTGTATATCTTTGCCTTTAACTAATATTCTGATTTTTCTCTCGCCTTCCTGTGGGTTAACTGAAGCGTGATAAATAACTCATACCCATATCATCAGCCCTCACCAGCCTCGGCCATCACCGTTCTTATCTTTTGTGAAGTGTACTTAAGATACCTGTAAGCATATAAAAAGAACTTAACCATGAAGCTTAACCAATTGATTTTTTTAGATTCCTACGAAGCATCGACGCATAAACCCCTTACGCAAACTAACAACTTAAACCGCTGAGCATATCGTTATTAAGGCGCCATAAAACTGATGATTCATATAAAGTGAGATTAATTCAGATTACCTCTGCGCTGTCCTGAGTATAGTGAGCGAACAAAATATAACGTTCCAGAGGCAATGGAAAACCGCTGAAAAAAATAGAGAGGCGCTCCTGTTGTCGGATTGGCGATGTTAAAAAGTCAGCGTTCAGGAATAGCACAGATTTGCAGGTTACTAATCGGTGAGATCCGTCTGTTTCTGAGCAATTATCATCATAACAATACATGGAATTAAGAAAATGAAAGCTCGCATTAATAATAAGGTTCTCCTGGCATTAGGTATTGCAGCGCTGCTGCCTGCAGGTTCAGCCCTGGCGGCAGAGATTAGCGGCGGCACCATTAATTTTAACGGCAGTGTTGTGACATCGGCCTGTGCCATCAGCGCTAACAGCGGCAATATTGAAGTGGATATGGGACAAGTGCGTACCGCAGCGCTGAGTACAGCGGGTAGCGAGTCCAGCACCGCAAAAGCGTTCTCCATCGTACTTGAGGACTGTGAAATCGCAGACACCTCTGGCTCGACCCCGACAAACCCCATCCCCGCGACAACCGTTGCCGTGACCTTCTCCGGCACGGCGTCGGGCAGCGATCCGGACACCCTCGCCGTGGGTTCCAACGGCGGAACGCAGTCTGCACAGAATGTCGCCATTCGTATCTATGACGAACTGGGCAATGTGGTGAAACTGAACGAATCCGCCGCCGCCGTTGCGCTACGAAGTGGCAGTAACACCCTGAATTTCAGCGCCAGGTACTATTCCAAAAGCGGCGGTGCCACCGCCGGTGATGCCAGCGCTGTCGCCACCTATACCGTTACCTATTCGTAATTCTCAGGCCCGGTCAACCCTGTCCGGGCCTGATTCAGCCGTCAGGAAAAGAAAGATGCGCGCAACAACATGGATTTGCCTTGCTGTCTCCCTGTGCTCTCCGTGGGTATACGCAGGTGGCGTGGGGCTGGGTGCAACACGAATGATCTACCCGGGTGACACCACCCAGTCGATGCTGCAGGTCAGAAACACCCATCCCGACGCCGCGTTCCTGATCCAGTCCTGGATAGAAAATGCGGACGGCAAAGGCTCTAACGATTTTATTATTACGCCTCCGCTATATGTTTTAAAACCGGCGAGCGAGAGCGTGGTGAAGATCATGTTTAACGGTAAATCACTGCCTCAGGATCGGGAAACGCTGTACTGGATGACGGTGAAAGCTATCCCACAGCAAAAGCTAAATGCATCCGGTAATTCCCTGCAGTTTGCCTCGGCCAACCGCATCAAAGTCTTCTATCGCCCGGAGAGCATCGGAGACGATGCCGACAAGGCATGGAAAAAGATCACCGGGAAGTCTCACGCAGGCAAGGTCACGCTCGCTAACCCGACGCCCTATTACCTCACAACGGTCAACCTCAGGATTGATGGCAAGCCCGTTGAGCCAGTCATGATCCCCCCGAAAGGCTCCGTCACGCTATCGGAATCATTCAGCCAGGTCAGCAACCTGAGCTATCAAACCATCAATGATTATGGCGCGTGGACACCCTCCACCAGCATCGTGCTGACCCGGAACTAAAAGGCCTCGACGCGTGAAAGTAAAAATCGGGTGTGTGCTGGCGATCTGCCATGCCCTGCAACACACCGCCGCCGCAGAGAACGATTTGCAGTTCAATCCCGCGTTTCTCAACGGGGAAAACGCCAGCGTTGCCGATCTCTCCTGGGTTAATGCGGGAAGCACCCTGCCGCCCGGTGAGTACAACATCAACGTCTATATCAACAGCAACTGGGCATTCACGGGAAATGTGACGTTCAGCGTGGATACCCGGAAGACAGAAGGTGATACGGCTCCTTGCTTCACCGCATCACAGATTACAGCCCTGGGGATAAATGCCGCTCAAGCCAAAGGTCAGACGTTGCCGCCAGCCCGACCATGCCTTTTTTTAAGCGATGCATTTCCCGGCAGTCGCTTTGATTTTGAGCAGAACACACTGACCCTCAATCTCAGCGTACCGCAGCACTATATGCGCAACCTGCCCCGCGGCTACGTCAACCCGGACAGCTGGGAGTACGGCATTAGCTCCGCCTGGCTGAACTATGTCATCAACGGTTCCAGTAACGAATACCGGGGCGACACACGCACGCGTGAACAGCAGCTGTTTGTCAGCCTCAATAGCGGGATAAACCTGGGCGCATGGCGACTGCGTGATTACACCACCTGGACCAAAAACACGCATGAACTCACCCACGTGCAAACCTGGCTACAGCGGGATATTCCCGCGCTGCGCGCCCAGGCGTTAGCCGGGGAGACCTACACCTCCTCACAGGTTTTTGATTCCGTCGGCTTGCGCGGTGTCGCCCTGAAAACCGATGACAATATGCTGCCTGCCAGTCTGAGCGGCTACGCGCCCGAAGTCCGCGGTATCGCACGCAGTAACGCCACCGTGACCGTGCGTCAAAACGGCAATGTGATTTATCAAACCAGCGTGGCTGCGGGGGAATTTGTGCTGAAAGATCTCTACCCCACCTCGTCTGGCGGCGATCTGGCGGTCACAATTCAGGAGAACGACGGAAGCCAGACCCGGTACACGGTGCCCTTTGCCAGCGTGCCGAACCTGGTACGCCCAGGGCAGATAAAATACGCGCTCGGTGCCGGTCAATATCGCCCCACCGGCCATCAGGATTCTCCCTCATTCGCGCAGGGCGAGCTGTTTTTCGGCTGGGCGTACGGCCTCACTTTTTATGGCGGGGCACAGTTTTCATCCCGCTACAGCGGGCTGGCCCTTGGCGTGGGACAAAATCTGGGGCGCTTTGGCGCGTATTCCCTTGATGTGACCCACGCACGCAGTCGGCTGGCGGATGATAAATCCTATACCGGCGATTCAGTACGCCTGCGCTACAGCAAGCTGCTGAATGACATAGGTACGCGCTTTAATTTCTTCTCATTGCGCTATTCCACGCAGGGGTTCTACACCCTCAGCGATACGACCTATAAAGGCATGGCGGGCGGCACGGCTGAACACGTCGTCGCGGACGACGGCACGCTGACGACCACCTACGAAAACGTCTATAACCTGCATATGTCGCGCAAAGCAAAGAACCAGCTGCTGCTGTCCCAGCCAATGGGCGGATATGGATCATTGTCACTCTCATGGAATCAGCAAACCTACTGGAACACGCCACAAAAAACCCAGAGCCTGCTGTTCGCGTGGAACACCACTTTTCGCAACGTCTCTCTTAGCCTGAGTCTCCAGCGCAGCAACAATTTGTACGACGATCGAAAAGATAATCTTCTGGCAATGTCGGTGTCGGTACCGTTTGGCAGGCCAGCGCTTGCCACACACACGCGCTTTACGACCACCCATTCTGACAGAGCGGGAACCACCCACAGCGCAGGCGTGAGCGGCTACATTCCAGGCGAGGAGAATCTGTTTTACGGCGTCAACCAGCGCTACAGCGCGCGGCAACACTACGGTGGTGATGCCGTACTGCAGTACGGCGGTCCGTGGGGCAATTATCACCTTAGCTACGGCTACGCGGAGGATTCCCGCAACGTCAGCTACGGCATGAGCGGTGGCGCGGTGCTGCATGAAGACGGTTTGACGCTGAGCCCCCCGCTGGGGAATACCAATATTCTGGTAAAAGCGCCGGGAGCCAGTAACGTGGCGGTCCTTAATCATAAAGGTATTAAAACCGACGGTCGCGGCTACGCGGTGATCCCCTACGCCACGCCCTATCGCGTCAACCAGGTCGCGCTGGATGTCACTACCGCCGGAAACGATGTGGAACTGGATAACACTACCGTGAACAAAACGCCGACCGACGGAGCCCTGGTGCGCGCCACCCTGAGCGCTCGTCAGGGGGCGAAAGCGATGTTCATCGTGCGCCGCCGCACGGACGTGTTGCCCTTCGGTACTCTGGTCTCGCTTTCCGATGACAAGACCAGCAGCATTGTGGGCGATGGCGGCAGCCTTTACTTCTCCGGGCTTCCCCTCCAGGGCCAGCTTATGGCGACGTGGGGAAGCGGCAGCGAGAAAAACTGTACCATCCACTATCAGTTGGATAAGACCCGTTTTAACCCCCGTACGGGCCTTTATTCACAGGAGGTCCTGTGCCAGTAATGATTCGTGTGGCTCTGCTTTTCGCCGCTTTTAGCCTGCCAGCATGGAGTTACGACGTGCTGGTTTCCGTCACCGGCAGGCTGACGGGCAGTACCTGCGTGCTCTCGACCGATTCAGAACAGCAGACGGTTCAGCTCGGCACCATCGGCACAAAGCAATTCAACAACGAAAGCTCAGTAAGCAACATCAAAACGCCTTTCACACTAAAACTTGAAGACTGCGGAACCGAGTTCGCCGGGGTGAAAATCCGCTTTCGCGGCTCGGCCGACGGCAAGCAGAGACTTAAGATAGCGAGCGGCGGTGCCACCGGCGTGGCGTTGAACATTCTTGATAAAAACGGCGCGATGATCCCCGTGGACACCATGACCACGGCCTATGGCACGGCAGGAGATGAGAACGTCGAAATGACCTTCTATGCACAGCTGGTCGCCAACGGCGATCCCGTCACCGCGGGCAGCGTATCAGCGGTGGCTATATGGACGATGGAGTATCAATAATGCGCTTTTTCCTGTTTATCGCCGGGTTACTTCTCTCAACCCAGGCGAGCGCCGTGGACTGGGTATCCAATATTACGATCTCTCCGAAACCGCTGACCTACAGCGGCCCAGCGGACTCGGTTACTCCGGGAACAATCATAGGTTCCACCTGGAGCGCCACAGCCAGCGTTAAGCAGGTGTTCTGGTGCGGTCTTCTCATGGCCGCCTGCCGGAAGGGAACGCTGCAGCCGGGCAGCGACGCCAGGCCCATCGGCATGACGGTAACCATGGACGGCGTGAACTATACCGTTTTCGAAACGAACATCCCCGGCGTGGGCTATATTATCGGCCTGAAAGATTATAACGGTTCGGCCTATATACCGCTGCATAACGGCATTACGCAAAGTTATCCTGCGCAGGGTACAAGCGGGTATGCGACGGATTTAGGCTGGTCGGCCAAAGTGACGTTTATCAAGACCGGTACCGCGCTGAAATCGGGCGTGTATCAGACGGGAATGCTGAGCGCGGTACTCCTGACGGTCGAAAACGACTACGGCAGCAATACCGCCGAGATTATTATAGACTCCACCACGATTACGGTAACCGCCAGCGGCTGTACGGTGGGAAGCCAGAGCGCCAGCGTCGATCTGGGTAGCCTCGATATCCACACGTTACCCGCGGTAGGGAGCACATCGCCGTCGGGTAGCTTCGCTATCAGCCTGACCTGCGATGCGCAGGTGGCCGTTAATGCGGTAATGACCGATCAGACGACGCCGTCAAATACTACCTCCACGGTGACCTTAACGGGAGACTCCACCGCCTCAGGCGTCGGCGTGCAGTTCTTTTACAACGGCACCGGCCCGCTGTTGATGGGACCGGACAGTTCCGCCGACGGCACCCTTAATCAATTTTTTATCCGGACCACAACCTCGGCACAGACGCTGTCGCTCCCGTTCCAGGCGCGATATATCCGTACCGACAAGATCGGAGCAGGAACCGCCAACGCCCTGGCGAGCGTCACGTTTTCCTATCAGTAGATTGCCGATACCATTGCATCACGGATCTGAGCCGCCACAAAAAACCACCCCGAAGGGTGGTTTCATAAGAATCAGAACTCGTAACGCGCCCCGAAGTTATAGCGACGTCCTTCTATCAGCGGTGTCTTTCTGTTCGAGAAATTACGGTTCGCGTTGATATCAAACAGGTTGTACACGCCCGCCATCAGGGTGATGTTCTTATTCAAATGATACCGCGCACCCAGGTCAACCAGCGCATAGGCATCATCGTGGGTGGATGAACCCGTATATTGCGAGCGACTGCGCCAGCCCGCTTTTGACCACAGATCCAGGTCGCTGGTGGGATTCCAGGTCAGAGAGAGATTCACCATGCTGGACGGATAGTCGTTCAGCGCATAGCCCTTGTACTGCCCACTCTGCTGCTCGCTATGGGTATACGTATAGTTCGCGTTCGCCTTCAGGGACGGCGTCACCTGCCAGTCGCCGTTCAGCTCCAGACCGTAGATCTCCGCATCGCTGACGTTGAAGTAGCGGGATACACTCAGTGCCTTATAGCCATTGTAAACGCACGGATCGTCCTCCGTTCCGGTACAAATGGTGTAATCACTGATTTTGTTCTTAAATTTGGTATGGAAAACGGTGGCATCCAGCGCCAGCGCGTCCTGCTGCCAGTAGATGCCTAACTCGGTGTTAATACTCTCTTCCGGCTTAAGATCGTCATTACCAATACCAATTTCATCATAGGGGTCTGCGCCGTAAACGCTGGTAAAGTCTGATTTGTTCTCTTTGAGCTCCGGTTTTTTATAGCCAGCAGAAACGCCGCCTTTCAGCGCCCAGTTTTCATCAATCGTCCAGTTACCGTAGAGCTTCGGCGTCACGTGATAGCCAAAGCTGCTGTCATGATCGAGACGCGCAGAGGTCGTGAGCGTGAAGTCCGGAACCATCATCCAGGCGTCTTCGGCAAACAGCGCCCAGCCATGACGGGTGAGTTTGCTGACCGGCGTAACGCCAGGTGCTATCTTGTTTTCAATGCCGAAGGTGTCATCCAGCTCATTGTGTGTAAAGTTGGCCCCGACTGTCAGCCTGTGATCGCCCAAAGAGAAGGTATTGGCGCTGTTAGCTTCGAAGTTACGCTGCTTGATATACTGTCGTTTTTTTCCGGGAATGCGGTACTCTGTATCGGCTTTCTCGTAGCTGATAAAGTTTTTCGCTTCCAGCAGATCGTCGCCATACCAGGCATGCTGAGACAGGGAGACCGCTTCACGGTCAAAGCCCCATAACCACGGATTCGACGAACGGTGGCTTTTCTCCTGGTGTCCTCGTGCGGCGTTCAGCGACCAGAGCTGGGTGTCGGTCGGCGCCATATCAACAGTAGCGTTGAGATTGCCCGCATTATGTTTAACATAACGCTGCGTGTCCCAGGTATCATCATCGCGTCGATCAAGATAGTCCGCACCCACGCTTACCCCGAGCTTGCCGGGAATAATCGGCCCCATAAAGAAAGCGTTAGTCTGATTGGTATTGCCGTACTCCCTCTTCTCCTGCAGGAAGTAGTTATTCTCCAGCACCCCCGCCCAGCTATCGAGGTTGTAAGCTTTTTTGGTGATCACGTTGACCACCCCGCCAATGGCGTCGGAGCCATAGAGCGAGGACATCGGCCCGCGGATCACTTCGATGCGTTCGATAGCGGCCATCGGCGGCATAAATGCGGCCTCCGTACCGATATCGTGCCCGTAAGTCCGGGCTTCACTGGTCTCCTGCTTGATGCCATTGACCATAAACGCGGTGTACTTTGATCCCATACCGCGCATCTGAATATCCCCGCTGGCGAGGGTCCCTCCCCCGCTCCCCACCAGCACCCCCGGCATATCCCGCAGGGCTTCGGTCACATTCTGGTTGGTTCGAGTATTAATCGCCTTTTCATCCACCACAGAAATGGTAGCCGGTGCCTCGCGGCGCTCCTGGCTAAAACCGGTGGCGGTCACCACCATCTGGTCTTCGTTTTTGGTTGTATCGTCAGCGGCTGAAACAACAGCCGGCAGATTGCCGAGGGCCAGGGCAATCGCCATAGCCGTGCGTGTCCATGTAGTCACGTTGTTGCCCTTAGAATTTGGTTAAATCGATCTTGAGGACGTAGTCATCCCCGCCCGCTTTCTCATCCTGCTTCACGCTGGCATAGAGCGTTTTGCTGTCGGCAGAGATCGCCAGGCTATTCGGCATCGCGGCCGTTTTGATGGTGTGTTTGACGCCGTTGGTTTTCGCATCGATCACGCTGATCTGACGGGCAGTGCGGTGGGTAACATAGACTTCGTCACGCGCCGCGTTGTAGATCGCCGCAATGGAGTTCGGCGTCGGAATACGGTGCAGCAGTTTGCCGGAAGCCAGCTCAACCACCAGCACGTCAGAGGTATTGGTATCGGCGATATAGCCCACGCCAGCGGCGGTATTGAGGGCAATATTCAGGAAATAGTGCTCAGGCTCTTTGGGATCGACCTTGACGCGGGAAACCAGCTGCGAGGTTTTGCCATCGAGGGTAATCAGCTCCCCGCCGCCGTTGACCACGTAAACTTTATCGCCCGTGGTATCAACCGCAAAGCCAACCGGCTCCAGCTTCTCAAGAGTCTCTGCCAGCTGCCGTTTCTCAGTATCCACCACCCACAGCAGCCCCTGGTCTTTACGGCCAATGCCGGAGACATAGAGGCGATGATGTTTCTTATCCAGCACCAGTTCACGCACATGCGCGGTCTTTTTCGGATCGGAATCGTCGCTTAACTGAAGGGTTTTAATAACTTTATTGGTGCGGGTATCCAGCAGGCTGACGGAGCCTTCCAGAGAGTTACCCAGCCAGAGGATATGGTTCTCTTCATCCAGCGCAACGGCAAAAGTGCGGCGTTCGGTGGCAATTTTATCTTTGATCTGGAGAGAGTCTGCACCCAGCCGGAAAACCAGACCGGCAGTTTTGTCTTTATCAAATGACGGTGCTGATGCGGCATACAGCGCCTTCTGCCCGTTATCCACGGCCAGTTCGTAAACCCCGTGTCCGAGAGGCTGCGACGGGAAGTCTTTCTCGGCGAAATCTAAAGCCAGCACAGAACCGGCGTGGAAAGCAAAGGAAATGGCAAGGGCGCACAGCGAGACTTTCTTTACAGAGGTAAGAGTCATATCATTTTTTCTTTACGTTATTTTACGAAAGAAAATGATAATAAAAACAAATATCATTTGCAATTAGATGCAAATCCTCACTTTTTTGTCATTAATTTGTCATAAAAGCGAGAAGACATGCGGTCTACAGAACTATCGCCATGACGCAAAACCCGCCTGCCGGGATGTAAAGTACCAATATTGATAGGCGAGCCCTGAAAGGCCCGCCGGCCGGGCCAGGGGGTTTATTTTTTCAGACTAATACCAGATCGCTTACTCCGGAATGACCTTCTCCGCCTTCAGCGTATCAAACAGCCGGTGAAACCGGCCTCTCTCGGCTGTCGTCAGATGGGCCGCGAGTGAATGATGGTTTGCGGCGGGCCTGGCGTGGCCCACATGCCGTCGTGGCTGGTACGGGAACAGCTGGCGAGCGGCGAACTGGAGATAATTTTGCCGGAGCAGCAGCCCGACGGCCTGCCGCTGACCCTGGTCTGGCCGCGCCGCAAGCAGCTGTTGCCGAAAGTGGATGCGCTGCTGGAGGCGCTGGGTGAATTGCAGATCCGCTAATTGTTCCCCCCACCGCAACAGTCTGTCCCGTTTCCAGAGGATAGTGGTATCGCCATTCTCCTCTTACAATCAATGCATACCGTAATAAAGGAGGTTGCTATGTCTTATCCCGAAATGACTTATCCCCTCGGCGATCGTCAGGTTGCGCGGCTGGGTTACGGCGCGATGCAGCTGGCTGGCCCCCATGTTTTTGGCCCACCGGCTGACGAGGCCCGTGCGCTCCAGGTGCTACGTGACGCCGTCGCGGCGGGGGTGAATCATATCGATACCAGTGATTTTTATGGCCCGCATATTACCAATCAGCTGATTAAAAAGGCCCTGCACCCTTACGCCGATGATCTGGTGATTGTAACCAAAGTGGGTGCCCGTCGGGATGAGCACGCGAACTGGCTGCCCGCCTTTAGCGCTGCGGAGCTGACCCGCGCAGTAGAAGATAACCTGCGCAATCTTGGTCTGGACGTCATCGACGTGGTCAATCTGCGCGCCATGTTTGACACGCACGGCCCGGCAGAAGGCTCCCTGGAGGCGGAGCTGGAAACGCTGATCGGACTCAGAGAACGAGGGTTGATTCGCCATATTGGCCTGAGCAACGTCACCGCGAAGCAGGTGGCTGATGCCCAGGCGATGACGCCAATCGCCTGCGTGCAGAACCTCTACAATATCGCTAACCGCCAGGATGAAGCCCTGATCCACCAGTTGGCCGAACAGGGCATTCCCTATGTGCCGTTTTTCCCGCTCGGCGGCTTCTCACCTCTGCAGTCGGAACAGCTGAATGATGTCGCGAAAGAGCTGAGCGCCACGCCGATGCAGGTTGCCCTGGCCTGGCTGCTGCAGCATTCGCCCAATATCCTGCTGATACCTGGCACATCATCCCCGGAACATCTTCAGCAGAATCTGGCGAGCGGCGCGCTGCAGCTAGCGCCAGACGTGGTCGCCCGTCTGGATGCGATAAGCCAGAATTAGGTTAGCCGGCCGCAACAAGGCGATACAGTGGAACCCGCCTTGTTGTGGCCGTCAGATTATCAAACGCGTCCGTTTCCGCCGTCGCGATACGCATCCCTTTCTTGCGCAGGGTCGCAATATCGGCGGCAATTCGCTGGCTGCCAAACCAGAACAGCGCGTCCAGCGCGGTGACCGCCAGCCCGGACTCCAGCGCCAGCTTCAGGCGATCTTTCGGGGCTTTGGTCTCTTTGGCGATTTGCTGAAAAGGTGTGGCGGCGGTGCCGGTGTCATCAACCCGACGGATGCGGGTCGCCAGGCTGTAGCGAAATTCATCCGGAATGGTGCTGAGATCGGTTTTCAGGCTGTAGACGCAGCCAAAGCGTTTACCGTTAAAAGTGGCACTTTTCTGGTTCAGTGCAAGTTCATCGCGAAGGCCGGCAATCAACTGCGGTGCACGCACCAGCAGTAAGCGGAAAGGTAGTTCGAAACTTGAAACATAATCCACGTTAAGCAGAGCAAGTCGCAGTCGCTCTTCAGCACCCAACCCTGACTGTCGGCATTCGTCGGTGACTTCAGCCCACTGTCGGGCAAGACGGGGGGATTCGCTTAGCTCCGAGAAACGATAGTTTTCAATCTGATAATCAATCCGGCCAGTCACGCTGAATGTCCTTGTGATGAGGTTCAGTCTCAGCCGTTCACTTTATCAACATCCCTCTGTTGCCGGAAGTCAGTTGTCGCGGATAATCATCGCAGGGTGTGCCCGTCAGGATGACCGGCAGGAGGGGTCATCGTTGTAACACAAGGTTTTGCAAACAGATTCGATTATCACACCCTAACTTAAGCATTAAGTTTCTGCGGTGGGTATAAAATGTTTTATAATTAATGCCTAATTTGTCCGTCATCTCCTGATGCGTCGCACCGCCGGACATTAACTCCAGGATCTCTTTTTCACGCTGGGTTAAATTTCTTTTGGTGTGATAGGCGCCGGAATCACGCTTAAACAAAAAAAAGTCGAGAATATCCTGCACGCTACTTTTTTTGTCTAAAACGTAAGACATACCGAATTTTTCAGCCTTATAAAAAGCAATATCATTTGAAACAAAGGCGACTACCTCTTTATTTTCTGGTACGGGAAGAAGATCTTCATCTGCATATTGGCAGTCGAGATCGAGAACGATGAAAAAGTCGTTAAGAAACTCCCGGCTTAACAAGCCACAGAGACCGTAAACGAAAAATGCATCATCTGAAAAAACAGAGTTCGATACAGTCATATTTTTAGCACATCAATTCCATTCGTTTAAGAAAACCAACGCTCGCCCGGGCGTAATTTTTTTCGCTCAGGCACTACCAGCGTTCAATGCTGGATAAATTATGCAACACCAGCATCTTCCGCCCAACAAAAACCAAACCAAAGGCATTAAAAACCACTAAATTTTTAAAAAGCAGTCATAAAAACCAATCCAATAGTAACAAATCAAGATTTAACCCCATAAAACATCACAAAGCTAAAACTTAATCCCATACACTTAATAGGATTTTTTTATAACCACCGTGAGCATTGATAGGCGCACCCTTTATCCAGGAATTTTCCTGGGTATCTTTCTTTCATCACGACCGCTGAAGATTGATCGGCACGTCCTTTACCCCGTCGCGGCGGCTATCACCAGCGATGAGCGACATTGTAGGTTTTTCTCAGAAACAAACCATTTGTATCGTAGAAAACCAGTCATAAGGAACATAATCCTTATTTATAATAAAATACAAGCAACACACAGACAAAAACACCACGAGAAAATCCAGTGAAAACATATTTTTATTTAGAAAAGAAAGGCGTTATGCTTTTTAGGATGATTCTTCCCCCGGGAGTATGGGATGTTCTACACCATCAATAACAACATAAACTTCAGGGATAATGACGGTTTGATCTGGCTGGATCATGATGAAGCCTCCAGCATTGTATTAACCACGACGACGAGTCGCCTGCTGGCTTTTTTACTCGAGAGGCAGGGTGACGTTGTCAACAGGGATGAAATACTCAGCCATGTCTGGGATGCCCACGGCTTACGCTCTTCAAATAACAGTCTGAATAAATATATTTCCGATCTCAGAAACATTTTTCGTAACCTGGGGCTTAGCGAAGAGATAATCATTACGGTACCGAGAATAGGATTTATGTTCTCCGCCGATGTGCCGGTTAAAAAAAATGTGTCAGGTGAACGACAGCAGGATGCGCCGGTCATTCTTATCGAAAATGAGCCGAAGAGAAAATGGGGTGTAACCGCCCTTTTCATTACCTCAGGGCTGCTGGTTCTTGTGCTATTTCTGATACTTAACAACAACCTGCTTAGCAGTAAAAATAGCGACGAACTGCTTCGCCAAAAAACCTGGTCGATGGGCGACGTGAATGGCTGCCGGGTTTTTTCCTTTACGCCCGCGACACCGGAAACCACCCCAATCAAACTGGCGATAGTCAAAGATATTCTCGATACAGAGAAAATGACCTGCCGTCCTGATGGCGATGTCTATTTCCAGACGGCGGAGCCGGTGATCTATGGTGGCACCGGCCGGGTGTTTTTATCTATCTGCAGAAATACCGATCCTGCCAGAAAGTCCTTCTCTTCCTGCGCCAGTATTTATGAGGCAGCTTATGAAATTAAAAAATAAAAAAATCACAATTTCACTGCTCGTGGCGCTGATTATTGCCGCACTCGCCACCCTGTGGATCGTGACCCTGCAGAAAAAAAAGCAGCATCTTTTCGGCTCCGACTGCTCGGCCACCCTTTCCATGAGTGATAAATCAGCCCGTTTCGCGGCGAAATTGAATATTTACCTGAATATGCGGGGAGATGGCACCGGCTACTTAGATATGACGGGAACGACAAACAGCGGGGAAGTAGATGAGAGGGCCGCACGATCCTATAGCTTCGATTATGCGCTTCAGAGCGGTAACACCCTGCATCTGACGAATATCGTGCTGGACAAACGAGCCGCAGATACGGCGAATGACGGCCTGGTGGATAAACTGATCTTTAGTATCGATTCCCGCACCGGCCGCTACGTTAAGATTGCGACGTTCAATAATGTCTGGACCATCGGCAATCTCTACTCGCCGCTGTTCGTCTGCGTGATAAATGAGTCTTAACGCGACGTCGTGCGTTAAGACTCCACGCGAAACGATCAAAGGCCGCCGGTTTGCGTCATAAACTGCTTAATAACGTTCTTCACCTTTCTGCCAATGCAGAAATCGATCCAGCGATAGTAGAAGGTAATCACCAGGAACAGTACGCCATAGACGCCTAACCCCGTCATATTGTCGGCAAGCCACTGGGCAATATCAAGGGTAACCTGCCTCGCATTGAATCCCCCCGCCTCGAAGGCAAAGTAACGATCCAGCCCAATAATGGCGCCATAGCCCAGCACGGGCAGCGACACGATCGCGGTCAGGACATTAGCAACTCGCTTCCGGGCGCGCAGTGCCGTAAAGTCAGTGCGTCCAAGGTAGCGTTCAAGCTCCTGAACCTGCGGAACCAACTCATCCTTAGAGACAACCGGGAGACACTTCTCCTCGATATGCTGATGTAACTTTTTTAACTGCCGGGTGTTGCTGAAAATGCCCATGGCCCCCTTCCCTTCTCCATCCTGTTTATCGTTGTTATCGCACATTTATTAAAACGCCAGAGCCTGGAAAAATGAAGCCCCCAATATTGATACGGGCTCTTCAGCAACACCTTCTCATTTTTCTCGTTGATTTGCTAAACCGGTTTAGTCATATTTATGCCATACACATTATGGGAGAATGACATGTCAGCACGAGTATGGTGTCTGGGTGACGCCGTCGTAGACCTCTTGCCAGACGGAGACGGAAAGCTGCTGCAGTGCCCCGGCGGTGCGCCGGCAAACGTCGCGGTAGGGATTGCGCGCCTGACGGGCAGCAGCGGCTTCATTGGCCGGGTCGGTGGGGATCCGTTTGGCCACTTTATGCGCCGGACGCTGGCCGCAGCGCAGGTAGACACAACGTATCTGTCGGTCGATCCAGACCAGCGAACCTCAACCGTCGTGGTGGCACTGGACGGTGAGGGCGAGCGCTCATTTACCTTTATGGTCCGCCCATCCGCCGATCAGTTTGTGGAAAGCGGGGATCTGCCCGTTTTCCAGGCCGGAGAGTGGCTGCACTGCTGCTCGATAGCCCTGGCCTGCGAGCCTTCGCGCTCCACCACCCTCGACGCCATGCGCCAGGTAAAGGCCGCCGGGGGTTTTGTCAGCTTTGACCCTAATATTCGGGCCGATCTCTGGCCGGATGCGCGGGCGCTGGGCCAGTGCCTGGCCGATGCGCTCGCCCTGGCAGACGTGGTGAAACTGTCCGAGGAAGAGCTGGCGTTTATCAGCGGCTCTGTGGAGCTCGAAGGCAGAATGCCGCAGCTGGCGGCGCGATTCGGGCTGAAACTCCTGCTGGTCACGCAGGGCAAAGCGGGCGTTCTTGCCTGTTATCAGGGCGAGGTGACGCACTATCCGACTCTGCCTGTTACCAGTATCGATACGACCGGCGCAGGAGATGCCTTTGTCGCCGGTCTGCTGTGGGGTCTGGCACAGCAGGGCCTGCCGCGAAATACAGCCCAGCTGGCGGCACGCCTGGCCGCCGCTCAGGCCTGTGGGGCGCTGGCCACCACGGCAAAAGGGGCGATGACGGCACTGCCCCGCCTTCAGCAGCTTCAGCAGGCCCTTTCCTGAGGTCGGGTCGCCTCTCCGGCGGCCCGTTTTGCGACTCGTCTCACAATCACTAAACCGGTTTAGCTGTTTTGGTTGCACCCTGAATTTAAGCATGATTATGATTCAGCACCTAAACCGGTTTAGCAAACTATTTTCTGACGATAGCCCCTCTTCCTCAGGGATACACAACAATGAAAAAAAGCACGATCGCCATTACTCTCAGCATGCTGTTAGGTTCCGGTTCCGCATGGGCTAACAGCGATCTCAACAGTATTGAAGCACGCCTGGCCGCGATGGAGCAGCGCCTGCAGGCGGCAGAGCAGCGAGCCAACGCCGCTGAAAGCCGGGCAAATGCCGCCGAGAAACAGGCGCAGCAGCTGGAGCAAAAATCGACCGCGGAAAGTGGCTTTGAGTTCCACGGCTACGCCCGTTCCGGTCTGCTGATGAACAACTCCGCAACTAAAACTCAGGGCGGCCCGACCGTCACGCCAGCCGGGGAAACCGGCGGCCACGTTGGTCGCCTGGGTAACGAACCCGATACCTATGTAGAGCTGAACCTCGAGCATAAACAGACCCTGAGCAACGGCGCGACGACCCGCTTTAAGGTGATGCTGGCCGACGGTCAGAGGACTTATAACGACTGGACCGCTGCCAGCAGCGATCTCAACCTGCGCCAGGCCTTTACCGAGCTGGGACAGCTTCCGACCTTTACCGGAGCCTTTAAGGACGCCACCGTCTGGGCGGGTAAACGCTTCGACCGGGATAACTTCGATATCCACTGGATCGACTCGGACGTGGTATTCCTCGCCGGGACCGGCGCGGGTATCTACGATATGAAATGGGGCGACGACGCCCGCAGCAATATCTCCCTGTACGGACGCACCTTCGGCGATATCGAGAACAACGAAAACACCGCCCAGAACTACATCCTGTCCCTTAATAACTACGTCGGCCCGTTACAGCTGATGGTGAGCGGAATGCGCGCCAAAGATAACGATGACCGTCTGGATCTGGATGGCAATAAGGTGAAGAGCGACGCGGCAGAAACCGGGGTGCATGCGCTGGTCGGTCTGCATAACGACAGCTTCTACGGCCTGCGCGAAGGCTCGGCCAAAACCGCCCTGCTCTACGGTCACGGCCTGGGTGCCGAGGTGAAATCCATCGGCTCCGATGGCGCGCTGCTCTCCGAAGCGGATACCTGGCGTCTGGCGACTTACGGCATTACGCCGCTCGGCGGCGGCTGGCACATTGCCCCGGCCGTGATGGCTCAGAGCAGCAAAGATCGCTATGTCAAAGGCGACAGCTACGAGTGGGCGACGGTCAACATGCGCTTTATTCAGGAAATTACGCAGAACTTTGAGATGCAGTACGAAGGAACATACCAATATATGGACCTGCGGCCTCAGGGCTACAATAGCCGCAACGCAGTCAGCGGTAACTTCTACAAACTCACGGTGGCTCCGACGCTGAAAGCCAGCGACGTGGGCGAATTCCTGAAACGTCCCGAAATCCGCCTGTTCGCCAGTTGGATGGACTGGGATAAGCGCCTTGATAACTATGCCAGCAGCGACGCATTCGGCAGCACCGGCTTCCAGTCCGGTGGCGAATGGAACTTTGGCGTACAGATGGAAACCTGGTTCTGATAACAGGCCCCTTAGGGGGCCGTTTCACCGGTTCTGAATCACAAAAACGACAAGACAGAGGTTTTTATGGATTTTGCACAAATTTCCCGGTCGTTACTGCCGCTGCTGGGAGGCAAAGAGAACATTGCCAGCGCCGCCCACTGCGCCACCCGCCTGCGTCTGGTGCTGGTTGAGGACGCTAAAGCCGACACCGCCGCTATCGAAAAAATCGAAGGGGTAAAGGGCTGCTTCCGTAATGCCGGTCAGCTGCAGATTATCTTCGGCACCGGGCTGGTCAACAAAGTCTACGCCGCCTTTATCGAGGCGGCGGGCATCAGCGAGGCGAGTAAGTCAGAGGCGGCGGATATTGCCGCCCGCAAGCTGAACCCGTTCCAGCGTATCGCCCGCCTGCTGTCGAATATTTTCGTGCCGAT
>DATEKR010000384.1:0-4547 GCA_035277345.1 Enterobacteriaceae bacterium | reverse complement strand
CTGATATTTTGCAGCTGACGACCCATTCGCACCGTGGAGCGCAGCATCACCACCGCCCCGGTCAGGATGCGGGTGGCGTTTTCACCGTCGAGATAAACCGGGGTGATCTCCAGCAGGAAGTTTTGCCCGCCAATCGCCACGTGGGCGTTCTGCGATTCGGTCGGGCTGCTTTCCAGCCAGCGCTGGAAGTTAAAGCCGGTAATCAGCTGACCGGCATTGTGGTTTCGCAGCTTATCCTGGCTCTGGGCAAAGAGCTGGCAGCTGGCCGGGTTCGCCAGCTCCACTTTACTTTTGGTATCGAGGGAGAGCATCGGCTCCGGCATCGCTTCCAGCAGCGCGCTCAGGGCCAGATGTTCCCGCTCCGACGGCATCCAGGGAACGGTGCGCACGTCGGTTACGCTGGCGATACGGCGGATCTCCGCCATCAGGTTACTGAAGGTGGTGAACTCAATCTCTTCAAAATTGAGATAAATACGACCAACAGGATCGATTTCAATTCCGCGCAGATCGATACCGCGCAGAACCAGAAGATCGAGCAATTCACGTGTCAGACCCAGACGGTCTTCACAAAAGACTTCAAGACGCATAGGCGCTTTACCCTAACCATCATTTTTACGTAATAATGATATGTCAGTTATGGTCGCGCTGGAAGATGGCTGTCAACAAATATTGACACTCAGACGGAAAAACAGGCGGCTGGACGTAAAGTTATCGCCCCGCCGCGGCAAACAGGGGCTATCGCTCACGCGACGCGCTGTTTTTTTGCAGAGCCTCTTTTACCTGCCCCATCAGCTGGCGACGAAAATCCCCGAGGCGGGGTTTATCATCCTCAAGCCAGGGCAGCGGACGACAGAGTTCCATCGCCTTAATGCCCAGCCTGGCGGTCAGCAGACCAGCACCGATCCCCTGTGCAGCGCGAGTTGAGAGCCTCGCCGCCAGATCCTGCGACATCCAGTCCATCCCGACTTCGCGCACCAGTTCGCTGGCCCCGGCAAAGGCAATATTCAGCAGCACCAGTCGGAACAGACGGATACGGCTAAAGTAGCCCAGCTCAATACCATAAATAGTGGCAATGCGGTTGATCAGACGTAGATTACGCCAGGCGATAAACGCCATATCCACCAGCGCCAGCGGGCTGACGGCAATCATCAGGGTGGATTCCGCCGCGCTACGGCTGATTTCGCGGCGGGCCTGCGCGTCCAGCACCGGCTGGACAAGATGAGCATAGAGCGTCACCACTTCACGGTCGCTCTGGGTTTCATGGATCGCTGCGTACCAGCGCTGCAGTGCCGGATGAGACTGATCCAGCCCGGCCTGACGCGCCAGCGCCTCACCAAAGGCGCGGCCTTTACCGCTCCCGTGGCTGTGCAGAAGTTCGCGGGCTTCGTCCCGCTCATCCGCGCGCTGCCGCAGACGGTGCAGTCGACGCCACTCCCCGACCAGGGAACCCACGCCAGCGCCGACGATCAGCGCCCCGGCGGCACAGCCACCCAGCGCCACCCAGTCCTGGGTCTGCCAGGCATTAATCGCCCACTGCACGCCCTGGCCGATGACGCTGGCACCCGCCAGCAGCAGACCTGCACCGACCATTTTGCGCCACAGGCTACGCTTAGGTCGCAGCGCCGAGGCCAGCACGGCTTCCGCCTGGCCCTCTTCTTCCTGCGATTCTTCCAGAACTACCGGTGCAAAAGAGGCGGCGTCATCGCGGGCAAACTGCTGTGCGGCACGGAACTGCTCCTGCGCCGCCGTATCCAGCGTTTCACTGAATACCTGACGCGGTTTTAACGGTTCGCTCATCGCAATTTATCTCCAATCAGAAACTCCAGCGCCGCGTCGAGGCGGATATGCGGCAAGGGTCTGTCCACATCCATCACCTGCGGGCGAAAATCTTCAAACTGAAAGCCCTGCTGCTGCCAGAAAGCCTGGCCCGGTAACCTTGGGGGTACCTCGCCGGGATAGAGCGTGAGCGGTTCACCATCACTCAGGCGATGGCCGCGCAGGGCCGGGATTTTCTCGCCGTTATGGTCAATCAGCCCGCTCTGGGTCGCCTGGACCGAGGCCAGGCCCATACAGTCGATGCCGATCCCTTCAAATGCGGCGTTCTGCCAGGCATCCTGCACCAGCTGCTGAAGCAGCGATACCATGCTGGCGTGCTGATCGACGGTGACGTGATCCGCCTTCGTGGCGGCGAACAGCAGCTTGTCGATAACCGGCGAAAACAGTCGGCGGAATAGCGTCCGCTGGCCATAGTGAAAACTGTGCATTAGCTGCGTCAGGGCCAGGCGCATATCGTTGAAAGCCTGCGGCCCGCTGTTCAGCGGCTGGAGGCAGTCGACCAGCACAATCTGCCGGTCGAAGCGCAGAAAATGGTCCCGGTAGAACCCCTTCACCACTTTCTCGCAATAATAGTTGTAGCGCTCGCGCAGCATGCCCGCATTGGTGTGTTTGCCCGCCTGCGCCAGCCTCGCCTCGCCGACATCGTCGACGTCAGGCCACGGAAAGAATTGTAATACCGGCGCGCCGGCCATTTCGCCCGGCAGCACAAAACGGCCGGGCTGAATAAAGTGCAGGCCCTCGCGTTTACAGGTATGCAGGTAATCGGTCCAGGCGGCGGCGATCTCCGCCAGCCGGTTTTCATCGGCAGGTGCCAGCGGATCCAGCCCGGCACAGAGTTCACGCCAGCGCATCGACCAGCTCTGGCGCTGGCCCTGCAACAGACCGGTCATCTGCCGGGACCAGCTAAGGTAGTCCTGGGCCAGCATCGGTAAATCGAGCAGCCATTCGCCGGGATAATCGACGATCTCCAGATAAAGCGTGGAGGTGTCTTTAAAGTGGCGCAGCAGGGAGTCATTAGAGCGGAAGCGCAGAGCAAGACGGATCTCGCTGACTCCACGCGTCGGCGTTGGCCAGACGGGCGGCGTACCGTACAGCTGCGCCAGGCCTTCATCATAGGTAAAACGCGGAATACCGAAATCCCGCTGCGGCACGCGACGGACGCCGAGCAGACGCTCTTCGCGAACGGCGCTCAACAGCGGCAGACGTGCGCCGGTATGGCTGTTAAGCAGCTGATTAACCATTGAGGTGATAAACGCCGTTTTGCCGCTGCGGCTCAGGCCGGTGACCGCCAGCCGCAGGTGGCGGTCTACGCCGCGATTCACCAGCGCGTTAAGTTCATTTTTGAGTCGCTTCATCGCCATCCTTTATGCCTGGAAGGAATCAGAATAAGTATTGCTATTACATGGGGTTTGCGGCAAAGGATGTCAAGGTTCAGTCCCGGGACGGTTTCTCATTTAACGCACGGGACAGTCGCTGCGCCAGGCGCTTGAGCAAGGGTTCAAGCGCCAGCGCCAACAGCAATTTCAACGGACGGCGGGCGACAGATTTTATCGCCCAGCCGGCCACGCCAGCAGGGCCGTAATTCAGCGCGGTTAGCAGCACAAATTTACCGCCCATCTTCAGCGCGGGTTTGGCCCGCGCACCTGCCTGTCGCCATCGATTAGTCATATGCACCTCACAGATCAGAGCTGGCGAAACCGGCTGCGCAGCGTGAAGGTATCGGACGTAATATAGCGCTCCATTTCACGCAGGCGTTTCTCCCCTGCCGCCAGTTGGGCATCGACCGCATTAAGCAGTTCTCCGCTGGTCGGCTGGTCGGCCTCGTCCAGGCCGCCGTCCGGCATCGGATCGAGTGCAAACGTCAGCGCGATATAAGCGATCATCACAAAGAAGAATAGCCCGAAAATCATCGCCAGGACGGTAATCAGACGGACCAGTTTGACCGGCACATCAAGATAGTGGGCAATACCGGCGCAAACGCCTTTGACCATGCCCTGCTGCGGTATGCGCCACAGTTTTTTATTCAGTGTTAATCCTGCCATTAGCGGTCCCTCCAGTTCGGATGCTCAGCATCGAGAATGGCTTCCAGAGCCTGAATACGCTCGCGCATCTGCCGCGCCTCGTCATTCAACTGTATCAGTCGCTGCTGCTCGTTTTGCGATAACTCGCCCCGACGGGAGCGGTTGTTATAGTGCAGCCACAGCCAGACCGGCAGCACGAACAACACGAAGAGTGTCAGGGGAATGGCCAGAAAAAGCGCGCTCATGTGTACTCCTTACAGATTCAGGGTGCGTGGTGTCTCCCGACACCACTTTCTTCTTATCTTATTCGCGTCTTATTGATTGTCGCTACGCTGCACTTTGGCTTTCAGCGCTGCCAGCTGCTCGCTGATGGCGTCATCGGCTTTCAGGTCGGCAAACTGCTGATCCAGCGTAGTCGGCTTGCCAAAGCGATGGCTTTCGGCTTCTGCTTCCATCTGATCGATACGGCGCTCAAAGGATTCAAAACGCGCCATCGCCTCATCAACTTTTCCACTATCGAGCTGACGGCGCACGTCGCGGGAAGAGCTTGCAGCCTGGTGGCGCAGCAGCAGAGCCTGCTGACGAGCGCGAGTTTCGCTGAGTTTGTTTTCCAGCTCGCCGATCTCTTTTTTCATCCGCGCCAGGGTTTCGTCCACCAGCGTGCTTTCCTGCTCCAGCGCGACAATCAGA
>DATEKR010000383.1:0-2173 GCA_035277345.1 Enterobacteriaceae bacterium | reverse complement strand
AGCACTTTAACCTGCATTCCCAGACCGATAATCATAATGGCAATCCCCCAGAAGACGCTGAGGATCGCCAGGCTCATCTCGCTTTGTGCGGACGGCAGCAGCAGCAGTAAACAGACTAACAGCAGGCCAATCGCGCTGCCGATGAGCGTTGAGGCATGCAGAGTCCCCAGCTTGCCGAACAGCACGCTGCCGAAAATACCCGCGCCGCCGAGCACCAGCAGCAGGGCGGTGGCGAAGTTGCCGCTAAATCCGGCCACGTCACGCACAAAGGGTTCGATATAGGTGTAGGCCGTGTAGTGGGCGGTGACCACCACCACGGTGAGCAGATAAATACTCAGCAGCGCCGGACGACGGAACAGCACCGGCAGACTTTTCAGGGAGCCGGAATGTTCACTTGGCATTTTCGGCAGGAGTTTAATCAGGCACACCAGCGTGGCCAGCGCGACCAGACCGATAGCAAAGAAGGTGGTACGCCAGCCGAAAGCCTGTCCGACGACGCGGCCGATCGGAATGCCGAGGACCATGGCCAGCGCCGTACCGGTGGCAATAAGGCTCAGCGCCTGCGCGCGTTTGCCCGCCGGGGCCAGGCGAATCGCCAGCGCGGCGGTAATCGACCAGAAGATCGCATGGGCAAAGGCGATACCGATGCGACTAATCATCAGCACGGTAAAGTTCCATGCCAGGAAAGAGAGCACGTGGCTGGCGATAAACACCACAAACAGGCAGATCAGCAGCTTGCGGCGTTCAACCTGGCTGGTCAGCAGCATAAACGGCAGGGACATCAGGGCCACCACCCAGGCATAAATCGTCAGCATTATCCCCACCTGCGCGGTGCTCATGTCGAAACTGGCGGCGATGTCCGACAGCAGCCCGACCGGCACAAATTCGGTGGTATTAAAGATAAAGGCTGCGACGGCGAGAGTAATCACCCGCAGCCACGCGACTTTGCGTGAGACTGTGTTTGTTGTCATAAAAATATACTGGATGTATGGCGGAGAGAATTAGCGTCGATCTTAAAACTTTCGCTGGTGAAAATACAGGCATTTTGTGATTTACGTCTCATTTTTTTGCCGAGCCGAAAGAGAGGTCACGCCATTGTTTTTGCTAAAGATACTGCGCAATTCTCGCCGTTATGCGATGTTAGAGAACATTATTGATAGTCAGGACGGGGACGGACAATGCAGGAAATTGATTTTTATATGGTCGACGCGTTCACTGAGCGCACCTTCGGCGGTAACGCCGCTGCGGTTTGCCCGTTAGCGGCATGGCTGCCGGATGAGACGCTGCTGAAGATGGCACAGCAGCATAACCAGTCGGAAACGGCGTTTTTTGTGGCCAGTGACGAGGGCTTTGAGCTGCGCTGGTTTACCACCCAGTATGAGATCAACCTTTGCGGTCACGCGACGCTCGCGGCGGCGCACGTTATCTGGACGCATCTGGGTTATGACCAGCCGGTTATCCGATTTAACACGCGTTTTGTCGGCGATCTGAGCGTCAGTCGCAACGATGGCTGGCTCACGCTGGATTTCCCGGCCTGGGAGAGTGACGTTGTCACTAATCCGCCTGCGCTGCTGTTCAGTACCCTCGGTATCGACGGGGCGCAGGAAGTGCGTGTAGGTCGTGACTATATGGTGGTGCTGGAAAACCAGCAGCAGGTCGAGGCAATTACGCCCGATATCGCGGGGATGATCCCGCTGGGTAAAATGGTCTGCATCACCGCGCCGGGCGAAAAGGTGGATTTTGTCAGCCGTTTCTTCTGCCCGGGTGAAGCGGTGGCGGAAGATCCGGTCACCGGTTCGACCCACTCAATGCTGATCCCATACTGGGGCGCACGCCTGGGTCGCCAGAAAATGGATGCGCTTCAGGTTTCGCGTCGCGGTGGGGTATTGCGCTGCGAATGGACCGGTGACCGGGTACTGATAGGGGGTCAGGCGACCACCTATCTCGTCGGGAAAATCTTTTTAGATTAAGGCAGACGGGCAATACTGGCCTTGATGGTGGCGGCGGAGTGATGAAACTTCGCCCGCTCATCCTCGGCCAGCCGCAGTTCGATAATCTGCTGCACGCCACTTTGTGCCAGCACGGCAGGGACGCCGATGGCCACTTCACTTTCACCATACTCGCCGTTAAGAATGCAGGACACCGCCAGCGCCCGATGGCTGCCGGTAAAGAT
>DATEKR010000382.1:0-6616 GCA_035277345.1 Enterobacteriaceae bacterium | reverse complement strand
TAATGTGGTGGTGGTGGATAACCTCAATTTTGCGCTGCAGAGCGCTATCGTGGATCACGCTGCAGGCTTCCGGGTTCAGATAGACGCGGTCGGTCCGGTCCGGGAAGGTCTGCACGCCGTCCGTCAGCACGTCTTCCTTCGCGTTATTCACCTTATCAATCAGGCGATCGCCGAGGCCGCTGACTTTTACCGCCTGAATATCACCGACGTTAAAGTAGGTGTGCAGCGCGGAGGTGGTTTCAAACTCGCCGTGGGCTTCCAGCTCGATTTCACAGGTTTTGCCGAGCTTAAAGCGGGCATACAGGGTGAAGTCGTGCGGCCAGAATTTGTGCGACGCCTCGCTGCTCAGCAGTTCAAAGGTCAGCACCACGCCGTTATCATCTTCGTTATGGGCTTTCAGGGACCAGGTCAGGTTACGGGCAAAACCGTGGGCGGGCAGGCCCTGCTGAGCGGCCGGGCCAAACCACGGCCAGCAGATCGGTACGCCGCCGCGCAGGGCGACGCCATTTTTAAACGGGGTATTGCCGCTTAGCCACAGAACGTCCTCTTCACCAGCCGGTTTCCACGAGAGCAGATGCGCGCCCTGGAGGGCAATGGATGCCTTAACCTGCGGATGTTCAACCACGATCACATCCAGTTCGTCCATCTGGCGCCGGGAAAGTACGGGCGTAAGCTGTTCGACGACCGGAAGTGCAAAAATTTTATTAATCATTACGCAATCCTCTGTCTTTAAAGCAATAAAAAAGGCGACCGAAGTCGCCTTTTTGGATGGTCATCTCATCTCGCTTATTTGGAGATGTGAGCAACCAGGTCCAGAACCTTGTTGGAGTAGCCAGTTTCGTTGTCGTACCAGGAAACCAGTTTCACAAAGTTGTCGTTCAGTGCGATACCTGCTTTGGCATCGAACACGGAAGTGCAGATTTCGCCGTTGAAGTCGGTAGAAACAACGTCGTCTTCGGTGTAACCCAGAACGCCTTTCATCGGGCCTTCAGAAGCCGCTTTGATTGCTTTCTTGATTTCTTCGTAAGACGCTGCTTTTTCCAGACGTACGGTCAGATCAACAACGGATACGTTCGGAGTCGGAACGCGGAACGCCATACCGGTGATTTTGCCGTTCAGTTCTGGCAGTACAACACCTACTGCTTTAGCGGCACCAGTAGAAGACGGGATGATGTTCTGTGCTGCGCCACGGCCGCCGCGCCAGTCTTTGTGAGACGGGCCATCAACGGTTTTCTGAGTAGCGGTAGTTGCGTGAACGGTGGTCATCAGGCCTTCAATGATACCGAAGTTGTCGTTGATAACTTTCGCCAGCGGTGCCAGGCAGTTGGTGGTGCAGGATGCGTTGGAAACGATGTCCTGGCCAGCATATTTCTCGAAGTTAGCGCCTTTAACGAACATCGGCGTGTTGTCTTTGGACGGGCCAGTCAGAACAACTTTCTTCGCGCCTGCAGTGATGTGTTTACGTGCAGTTTCGTCGGTCAGGAAGATACCGGTTGCTTCAGCAACAACGTCAACACCGATTTCATTCCACTTCAGGTTAGCCGGATCTTTCTCAGCGGTCACACGGATGGTTTTACCGTTAACAACCAGGTGGCCGTCTTTCACTTCTACGGTGCCTTTGAAACGACCGTGAGTGGAGTCATATTTCAGCATGTAAGCCATGTACTCTGCGTCTAACAGATCGTTGATACCAACGATTTCGATGTCAGAACGTTCCTGAGCAGCACGGAAAACAATGCGACCGATACGGCCAAAACCGTTGATACCTACTTTGATAGTCATATATTCCACCAGCTATTTGTTAGTGAATAAAAGGTTGCCTGTAAAATTACAAAAACCTTACGCAGCGTCAAGCGGAATCGTGTCAATCATTGCGACAAATCAATCCTCTGTCTAACCTTTGCACGACTGACTCGCCTCACTATTCCATTGGGCTCTCCGCGACATGGGGGCTGCGCCCGGAATTTTAAAGACTGGCTGAGATTAAATTGTGAACCAGATCACAATTAACCGGCTGCCTTTTTGCGACTACTAAGTTTAGAACAAAAGTTAGCACGGCACTGTTAAAAATTTGTTAGAATCCCGCCTGATATGTGAGTGTATAAAACGCGAGATGTGAGCATATGGCTAATCAATCTTCCCCCGATGAGTTGAAAAAAAACCTCAGCGAAATGCAGTTTTACGTCACCCAGAATAAAGGGACAGAACCCCCGTTTACCGGGCGCTTGCTGCATAACAAGCGCGATGGCGTCTACCACTGCCTGGTGTGCGATGCGCCGCTGTTTAACGCCCAGAGTAAGTACGACTCTGGCTGCGGCTGGCCGAGCTTCTACGAGCCGGTAAGCGATGACGCTATTCGTTACATTAATGACTACACGCATGGGATGCAGCGGGTGGAAATTCGTTGCAGCAATTGCGATGCCCATCTTGGGCATGTTTTCCCTGACGGTCCCCAGCCGACAGGGGAGCGCTACTGCGTGAATTCGGCATCAATGAGCTTTACTGATGACGACAATGGCGAGCAGGTTAAAGGCTGAAGAAACGATTCAGCAAATTATTCCACAGGAGCGGCTGAAACCATGAGTCTTGAGAGCCTGATCGAAGGGATGACAGAGGACGTTTATCAGCGTCTGGCAACGGCGGTTGAGCTGGGTAAATGGCCCGACGGCGTCGCGCTGACGGCGGAACAAAAAGAGAACTGTCTGCAGCTGGTGATGCTCTGGCAGGCGCGCAACAACACCGATGCCCAGCATATGACTATCGACACCCAGGGTCAGATGGTGATGAAGAGTAAGCAGCAGCTAAAAGAAGAGTTTGGCATTGCGGCGAAGCCCATCGCCACCTTCAAATCCTGACGGCACAGGTCCTCTTCAGCCGAAGAGGACCTGCACAGATTACGCCTGAGTTTCTACCCAGTCTGCCAGGGTATAGAGCGTAGCCCCGGCGGCGGACATCGCCATAAAGGCGCTGGTGCTATCACCAGGCTGAATATTGACGCCACGACAGCCGTCGGTGATGACGTTCACCTGATAGCCGAGCTTAAGCGCGTCCAGCACGGTAAACTTCACGCAGTAATCTGTCGCAAGACCGAGCACAATCAGCTCGTTGATCTGCTGCGCTTTCAGCCAGCCGTCGAGGGTCGTTTGCTGGCGCTGGCCGTTATCGAAGAAAGCACTGTAGCTGTCGATAGACGGGTTCTCGCCTTTGTGGACGATAAAATCGATCCCTGAGGTTTCCAGCAGAGGGTGCAGCTCAGCGCCTTCGCTGTGCTGCACGCAGTGATCGGGCCAGAAGGTTTGCGCCAGGCCGTCAAGCTGGCCCTGGCTAAAAGGGGAAACCGCGTGCTGGCTGGCAAAGCTGCCGTGATGAGCCGGATGCCAGTCCTGACTTGCCACCACCGGCTCGCCGCGCGCGGCACACCAGCGGATCAGGGTATTTGCCACGTCAACGGTGCTGTCGCCTTCGGCAACCGCCAGCGCGCCACCGGCGCAGAAATCATTCTGTAAATCGACCAACAGCAGCGCACGCTGTTTCATCCTCTTCTCCTTATTCGTCCGGGGTCAGTTCGCCGCGCAGGTTAGACACCATCGCCTGGCGCATGGCATCAATATCAAGATCCTGGCTCAAGAGATAGTGCAGCTTGGTCAGGGTTGCTTCAACGGTCATATCCGACCCGCCGATCACGCCCGCGTGAGCCAGCGCATTGCCCGTAGCATAGCCGCCCATATTCACCTTGCCGGACATACACTGGGTCAGGTTAATCACCAGGATCCCGCGCAGGCTGGCTTCCTCCAGCTCTTTAAGGAACTCGGGATTTTGCGGCGCGTTGCCGACGCCGTAGGAGCGAAGAATAAGCGCTTTTACCGGCTGGCGCAGGAAGTTGCATACCACGTCGGCGGAAATGCCCGGATAAATCGTCACCACGCCGATAGGCTGCGGGGTGATGGGATGCACAATCAGCTCGCCTTCACCGTGCGGGGCGGGTGGCGTACCCAGTTTGCGAATATGGATCCCGGCTTCCAGCAGCGGGGCCAGATTGGGCGAGGCAAAGGCGTCGAAGCCGTCGGCGTGAGCCTTGGTGGTACGGTTGCCGCGGAAGAGGCGATTATTGAAGAACAGCGCCACTTCGTTGATAGGGTAATTCGCCGCAACATAGAGCGCGTTGAGCAAATTGATCTGCCCGTCGGAACGTAGCTCGGCTAGCGGGATTTGTGACCCTGTCACAATTACCGGTTTGCCCAGATTCTCCAGCATAAAGGAGAGGGCCGAGGCGGTAAACGCCATGGTATCGGTGCCGTGGAGGATCACAAAGCCATCGTAGTTATCGTAGTTGGCTTTAATGTCGTCGGCGATATGCTGCCAGTCTTCCGGCGTCATATCCGAGGAGTCCATCAGCGGATCGTACTCATGGATAGTGAAGTCCGGCATCTCCGGACGGTGGAATTCAGGCATCAGCGCCAGCTGACGCTGCAGATGGCCGGAGACCGGGATATAGCCGTGTTCAGAACGCTGCATCCCGATGGTGCCGCCGGTGTAGGCCACGTAGATCGATTTCTTTTGCATGGTAACTATCAGTCAGACATCAATGAAAAAAATCCCCTCCGGTGCGGAGGGGAGAGAAGTTAGCGAATATTGGCGCAGGTCAGACAGAATGCATAGCGATTTTGCGGGTCGTTAAAGGCCGCCAGCTTGTCGCTTTCCGCCTTCACCACCGTGGCGGCTTCGGCCAGCGGGGCCGGGAGCCACGCCTGCATCGCCTGCGGGAGCATGGCGCGGACCGTGGTGCCGGTCATGCTGTCCAGCACGCGGTCCAGGAAGCCAGGCTCCTCCTGGTAGCTGACAAGATGCCACTGCTTCAGCTTCGCCAGCTCTGCGGCTTTCTTCACCGCGTCATCGAAGTCGCCGAGGCTGTCGACCAGGCCGTTGTTTTTCGCATCCAGACCGGTCCAGACGTGGCCCTGCGCAATTTTATCTACTTGTTCCGGCGTGCTCTTACGGGCATCCGCCACCAGGCCGATAAAGCGTTTGTAGCCGTTCTCAATGCTAAGCTGCATCATCTGCTGCACTTCCGGCGGCAGGGCTTTGGTGACGGAGATATCCGCCAGCGGCGACGTGGCCACCCCGTCCGTATTCACCCCGATAGAGCCGAGGGTATTCTCCAGGGTATTGATCACGCCGAAAATGCCGATAGAGCCGGTGAGCGTGCTGGCGTTGGCGATAATGTAATTCGCCGGGGTGGAGATCCAGTACCCGCCTGAGGCCGCCATTCCGCCCATTGAAACCACTACCGGCTTATTGGCTGCTTTAGCAGCGGCCAGTTCGGCGCGGATCATCTCGGAGGCGCTGACGCTGCCGCCCGGGCTGTTAACGCGCAGCACAATCGCTTTCACCTGCGGGTCAAGACGCGCCTCGCGGATCTGCGCGGCGGTGGTATCGCCCCCGACGTTGCCCGGCGTCTCTTCGCCGTCCATGATGGCACCGTTAGCGAAGATGACGGCGATGCCGCTACCCAGCTCAGCCGGGGCTTTAAGGGCGTAGTCGTAGTAGCTGATGGCGCTGTAGTCGTTATCCTGCTTGCTCCAGCCAAACTGCTTGCTCAGCGCTTTCTCAACCTGCGCATGGCTTGCCAGTTCGTCGACCAGCTTGTTATCCAGGGCGTAGCGCGCGGTGTCGCCATCCACTTTGCTCAGGCCATCAAGCATTGCCTGCGCGCCGGGGAAGACCTGCTGCGCCGGGATCTGGCGGTTGGCTGCAATGGCAGCCAGATAGTTTTGCCACAGCTCGCCGATCCAGCGGCTGTCCGCTTCACGGGCGGCGGGAGACATATCGTCACGGATAAACGGCTCAACGGCGGATTTATAAGTGCCGACGCGGAACACATGGGTGGTGACCTTCAGCTTATCGAGCAGCGATTTGTAGTAGAGCCCGTTGGTGGCGAAACCGTGCAGATCGACCACGCCCTGCGGTGAGAGCCAGATCTTATTGGCGAAGCTGGCGAGGTAGTACTGGCTCTGGCTATAGTTGTCGCCAACCGCATAGACCGGCTTGCCGCCGTCGCGGAATTCGCGCAGCGCCTTGCCGATATACTGCATCGAGGGCTGATCGGCCCCGACAAAGTTCTTCAGATCCAGCACGATGCCGGTGATATTGCTGTCGTTCTTCGCCTGGCGAATCGTGTTCACGATATCAAACAGCGCATTTTCCTGCAGGCGATCGGAGCTGGAGCCGAGCAACTGACGCCCAAGTACACCCAGCTTGCTGCTGCTGGAAGGCTTGTCGACAACCACGCCGCTAATATCCAGTAGCAGGGCACCGCGCGTGCTGTGCTCGGTCTGGCCAGTGGACATCTGCATCCAGATACCGACGCCAACCAGCACCAGAAAAATAAAGAACAAATTCAGCACCATCTCGCGAACGAAATTAAGCAGGCGCCATGTCCATTTAAAGAATCCGGCAATAAATCGCCAAAGGGTTCGCATGTATTCTCCCTGAAACTATATGGGTATCGTCAAGCAGGACGAAATCGTGAAGCTATCCTAAATATACCGCGACGCCTTGTCAGCAGGAATCACCGCTAAGGCTGTAACAAAATCCCAGCCCGTGTTAATTTCGTGGG
>DATEKR010000381.1:0-7865 GCA_035277345.1 Enterobacteriaceae bacterium | reverse complement strand
GCCATTACCTTCTGTGACGGGAAGAAGCGGTCAACCAGCATCCCCAGCACAAACGGCGAGAGGATAGACGCGATGGGACCCGCAGAGAAGGCATCCCCAATCAGCAATGACATATTGTACTGGGTCATCACCAGACCCAGGGTGACCGACCAGCTACCCCAGATAAAGAACTGCATGAACATCATCAGTGACAGACGCGGCACAAGGAGCCGGTATGACACGTTTGCTTTCCCACGACTTTCGGTTGTTGACACCATTTGCCTCACCTCAAAAAAGTAATCGATTACAAAACACCTCAAATGAAAAGTAATCGATTACAAAACAAAGATCCTGTCTGTCACTGCGGATCTGGGAGATCGGTCACGATAAAAATACAGGAGGCTTCCCCCGCCGGACGACGGGGGAAAACGGATCAGCGCGGAGTGCGGCGCAGCGCCTTAAAGGCGACAAACAGGAACAGGATCCAGACTGGCAGCAGGATTGCCGACAGACGCATATCATCGATGGTGCACATCAGCACCAGGATGAAGGCGAGGAAGGCGATGCACAGATAGTTACCCAGCGGATACAGCAGGGCTTTAAACTGCGACTCGCGGCCCTGACGACGCATCGCCGCGCGGAATTTCAGGTGCGCCAGACAGATCATAATCCAGTTCAGCAGCAGAGTCGCCACCACCAGCGCCATCAGCAGGCCGAACGCCTTCTGCGGCAGGAGATAGTTCACCAGCACCACCAGAGAGGTGATTGCGCCTGAGAGGAACAGAGAGTTCACCGGCACGCCGCGACGACTGACGCGGGTTAAGAACTTAGGCGCATTCCCCTGAACCGACAGGCCAAACAGCATCCGGCTGTTGGAGTAAACGCCACTGTTATAGACCGACAGCGACGCCACCAGAATCACCACGTTAAGCGCAGAGGCCACAATGTTGCTGTCGAGCTCGTGGAAAATCATCACGAACGGGCTGCTGTTAGACTGGATTTCACTCCACGGATAGAGCGCCAGCAGAACCACCAGCGAACCGATATAGAACAGCAGGATGCGGTACACCACCTGGTTTACGGCCTGGGGGATCGTCTTTTCCGGGTTGCGCGCTTCTGCGGCGGTAATACCGATCAGTTCCAGCCCGCCGAAGGAGAACATAATCACCGCCAGAGAGAGGATCAGCCCGTGCCAGCCGGTCGCCAGGAAGCCGCCGTGTTGCCAGAGGTTCTCGATCCCCGCCCGCTCGCCGCCGTGACCGGAGAACAGCATCCAGACGCCGAAGCCGATCATGCCGATAATCGCCAGCACCTTAATCAGCGCAAACCAGAATTCGGTTTCACCGTACACACGGACGTTTACCAGGTTTATGGCATTAATGATAACGAAGAAGACCGCCGCCCAGATCCAGGTCGGCACGTCGGGCAGCCAGTACTGCATATAGATACCGGCGGCGGTCAGTTCTGCCATGCCAACCAGCACAAACATGACCCAGTAGTTCCAGCCGGAAAGGAAACCGGCGAACGGCCCCCAGTATTTATACGCAAAGTGGGCGAAGGAGCCGGATACCGGCTCTTCAACCACCATCTCCCCGAGCTGACGCATGATCAGAAAGGCAATAATACCGGCAACGCCGTAACCCAGCAGCACGGCCGGTCCGGCCATCTGGATCGCCGGGCCAATGCCCAGAAACAGCCCGGTGCCAATCGCGCCACCCAGGGCGATCAGCTGAATATGGCGGTTTTGCAGCCCTCGCTGCAGTGTTGGCTGTTGCTCCGACCCGGCATCGCCTGATGTGTTTGCGGATGCGGTTGACGCGTTCTTCACGTCCTTCCCCTTTATCATTTTTATAGAAGGGGCACCTTTTAACACTTAGCGTGGCCTGCCGCAAGACTGGCGTGCTTCAAAATCCGCCAGTAAACTGCCGGATGCCCCCGCCTTTTTTCACCCGCAGAGATCCCATGAATAACACCGCTATCTGCTATTGCCAGTTTGGTCTTCCGGAAGAGACGCTTAAGGCTGAATCTGCTCTTCTGCCTCCCTGCCCTGCCGGGAGACTGCGGGTCAGGATGCTCTGCGCCCCGATCAACGCCTCGGATCTTATTCCTGTGACCGGGGCCTACAGCCATCGCATCACGCCGCCCGTCGTGGCAGGCTATGAAGGCGTCGGCGTGGTGATATCAGCCCCGCAGGGGCTTAGCCACCTGACAGACAAGCGCGTGCTGCCGCTACGCGGCGAGGGGACCTGGCAAACCCACATTGACTGCGATCCTGGCTGGGCAGTCCTCGTCCCGGATGAGATCGACACGGCCCTCGCCGCCCGGGCGTATATTAACCCGCTGGCGGCACTGCTGATGCTCCGGCTCTATTCCCCGGCTGGCAAGCGGGTGCTGCTGACCGCCGCGGGCTCCGACTGTGCTTTATTACTGGGACAGTGGGCATTGCGGATGGGTGCCGTGTCGGTCGCCGGGATCCACCGCTCTGCCGTTCATGCGCAAAGGCTTATCGACTGCGGCATTACGCCGGTATCGCAGCAGGATGTTCAGGCCGTAGAACGCATAGCCGCGCGTTCAGACCTGGTTTTTGACGCCACCGGTGGACAGCTTGCCGAAACCCTCCTGCACACGCTTCCCGACACGGCGCTGTTTATCTGCTATGGCCTGCTCTCGGGCCAACCCTTCCGGCAAACCCGAAGGCTGCCACGCATGCACTGGTTTCATATTCGCAACTATCTGGACGATCTCACGCCCGCCCGGTGGCAGTCGCTGTTTAGTGAGATCTGGGCGTTGTTGAAAATCAGCAGGCTCGGCGGTATCCGACGCTTTTCGCAGGCCGACTGGCAAGAGGCAATGGCGTTTTATCGTGCTGAAGGACGGACGGAGAAACCGATGCTGGTGATGGGCGAGATTTAGCAGAAATCCGGAACGCGCCGCGGACAGGTGGCGCGTTCCGGTAACGAGGCGAGAGGCTTACTTATCCAGAGCGATACGGACAACGCTGTCCGGTGCACTGGTGGAATGATCCTTGTTAAACGGCTGTTTTACCGTGACAAACAGAGTCTGACCATCGGCGGAGAGCAGCATGCTGTTCGGGTTCGGTGGCAGATCCCAGGATTTTTTCACCGCGTAAGAGGTGGCATCCAGGCTCAGCAGTTTACCGCCGTCACGACGGGTGATGTAAATCTCGTGACGTTTCGGGTTGAATTTCACCGACAGGGAATCGCCCACATCCAGCGTTTTCAGCAGCTTGCCGGTATTGATATCCACCACCAGGGTCGTTTTCGCCTGGGAGTTGTCGGTGACAAACAGACGGCCGGTTTCGGTATCTTCCGCCATATTCAGCAGCAGAGCCGGTTTGTCGCCCAGCGGCTTCCAGCGGTGTTCGATGCGGTTACTGCGCGGGTTAATCACCAGGATTTCACCGCCGCCGTTGGCTGCATAGATACGCTGCGTTTTCTCAGAGTAGTGCAGGCCGGTCATCCATTTTCCGGTGTTTTTGATGCGGGTTTTCAGCTTCAGCGTTTCGGCATCCACCACCCAGATCACCGCAGGGTCGGCAACCGCACCGATATAGAGCAGGCCGTTGTGCAGCATCACCTGACGCGCACCGTACGGGAAGCCCTCTTTATTGCGCTCAGGGAACAGCGTGCGGGCTTTTACTTTGCCGTCGGCGGTGTTCAGGGCGCTGATACCGCCATCGAGGGAGTTGGTGACATAGACAACTTTGCCGTCAGCGGAGATATCCATCCCGAAGTTTTTCAGGTCGGTGTGGCTGCGTCCGATGGTTTTCAGGGTTTTAGGATCGAGTTTGTAGACTACGCCGCCCTGCACATCTTTGAAGCCTTCAGAGCTGGCAACGTACAGCGCGTCACCTGCCGGGCTGAGCACCATTTCATACAGGCCGTCGGCCAGATCACGCTTCACCACATCAGTTGCCGCAACGGTAGCGGGCTCTTTTGCGACTTCAGGCGCTGCCGGAGCGGATGACTGTGCGGCACAGCCTGTCAGTACCGTTGCCACCAGCAGTGCCAGCGCGGACGTTTTCATCTTCATCAGGGAAATCCTTCACCTTATTAATCAGTCGGGGCGGAGACTCGTTATCAGGGCTTATGGTTATATTCCCTGCGAGCGCAGTAATAACAAAGAGAATGAGAACTATACGCATTCCCTTTGTATTATCAACCCTGATTGCAGGCGGTTTTACCAGAAACCGACCATTTTCATCCATGCCCCGCCCAGCAGCAGCCAGATAAGGATTGAGGCAATTGATACGATAAAGCTGACGCCCCACCATTGACCGGTGGTGTTATAACCGGAGCCAAACAGCGCCGGGCCAGGACCACCGGAGTACTGGGTCAGCCCCATCGACAGGTTGGAGGTATAACCCAGCACCAGCGCAGCAAACAGCGGCGGCGCACCGACCGAAATAGCCACCGCCAGGAAGGCCAGATACATGGCGGAAATATGGGCCATCGCCGAGGCGAAGAAGTAGCGGGTATAGAAATAGACCAGCACCAGCAGCAGGAATACGGTGAGCCAGTCAAAGTGCCCCACGTAGCCGACGATTTTTTCTGAGATCCAGCTAATCATGCCGTATTTATTGAGCGCATTCGCCATCATCACCAGTACCGCAAACCAGAACATGGTGTCCCAGGCGGTTTTCTCTTCGGCGATGTTTTTCCACGACATAATATTGCTGACCAGCAGGATCGCCAGGCCAATAAAGGCTGAGAGCGTTGCCGGGATAGAGAAGAAGATATCGCCGACGGTCCACAGCAGGATCAGCAGCACAAAGTCGAGGGCGAGGATTTTCTCCGCCAGCGACATCGGCCCCATTTTGCTCAGTTCCTGACGGGCAATGCCGGGGATTTCCGGGGTCTTTTTCAGTTCAGGCGGATAGAAGAAATAGAGAACCAGCGGCAGCAGGATCAGAGAGGCAATACCCGGCACGATGGCACCGATAAACCAGGTGGTCCAGCTAATCTCGACGCCCTGGCTTCTTGCCAGTTCGGCCACCAACGGGTTGCCCGCCATTGCGGTCAGGAACATGGTACAGACGATAGCGTCAATCTGCGAAACGCAGAGCATCAGAAATGCCCCGGCCTTTCTCGCCGTTGGGCCCGGCTCAGACTGGTAGGCGGTAGCGATGGACTGGGTAATCGGATACATAATGCCGCCGCCACGCGCCGAGGCGGACGGGATCCCCGGCCCAAGCACCAGATCGGAAAGCGCCAGCCCGTAGGCCACACCCAGCATGCTGGAGCCGCATTTGGAAATAAACCACAGGGCCACGCGCTTGCCGAGGCCGGTTTTGATCACCGCGCGGGAGATAAACATGGCGATGCCGATAAGCCAGATAGTCCCATTGGCAAAGCCGGAGAGTGCGGCAACCTGATCGCCTTTTGCGCTCAGCGGCGTCACCCCGGTCAACGCGGAGACGATCAGCGCGATCATGGTTACCGCCCCCATCGGCAGCACCTTGAGGATAATCGCGAAGATGGTGGCGGCAAAGATGGCAAACATATGCCAGGCGTTGGCCGCTAGTCCCGCTGGCGGCGGTATAAACCAGATTATGGCGCCAAACAGCACCGTCACTACACCTTTCCAGAGCGGAAAGGCCAGTTTTACATCCACTGTGTTTTTAAGCTCAGTCATAGTTTCACACCCTTAATAGTTACCCCTATTGTGTAGAGGGTGATTCAGGGCGTATTGATATGCATCAAGCTTGATAGCCTGGGCGAAAAACAGGCATTTGTTGTAGAGAGGCGCACCGGCTCGCCAGAGGGCGCTGGTGTGTTTATCCGGCCACCTGTAAACTCGGTTATCGCCCGATATTTTTAACCCGGAAACCAGATGCATAAAACAGAAATAGCGCTTGCGGTTCTTGTTCTCGCCGTGCTGGCAGGCGGCCTGTGGTTCGTACTTAGCGGTAAGGTTATGGTGGTCATTAGCTGGCTGGAGACGCTGCTCTATCCGACGATTGTGACGCCGGTTTAACAGGCTATCGCCAGCCAGCCCGGTCATCAGGCTTCTGTCACCTTTGCCTCACCGACTTTCGACGACGAGAAGGACTTCATCAGCTCACCAATATCCACCATATTGAGGACTATCGCCTCTTTCAGCAGCACGATGATATCGGTGGGGTTAGTAAAGAACTTAGTCAGCTCGGTAAAACTCAGCTTGGCGCGCTGCCCGTCAGGCCGGGTATAAATGACCAGCCCGTCGCTGAGAACGCGGCGCGTCCACTTCTCCAGGCTTTTACCATCGATGGCGCTGGAAAATCCAGACACAATGGCCATCACGTCAATTTCCCCCTTCTCACTGTCGTTAAACAGTCCCGAAAGCTCGCTGGCGTCGCTTTGCGCCAGCAGCGGAGCAAGAAATTCCTTTTGTAAGTCGGCAATAAACGTCAGACGACGCCAGGGATCGAGCTGCACCACGGTGAATGCGTGGGTGCCAATAACAACATCTTTAGTTTCATTTTCCATCATCGTTTTCCTTGCATGTGCCGCCCGCGCAACGGCGCGTCGCGTGAGCGTTTACGGGTTATGGATGTCAGAGTTAACGTTCAGTTAACGCCTCGTTCACCTTATTAAAGGGTTTTATCAGATAGCGGGCGATGGTTTTGCGTCCGGTGACAATATCCACGGAGGCCACCATGCCCGGTGAAATAAACAGTTTCCGATCCTGTTTATTGAGTAAGTAATCCTTAGCGGTGCGAATATAGGCCCGGTAGTAGACGACGTCCGGCTTCTGCTCATCTTTGATGGTGTCCGGGGAGATGGTGATCACCTCGCCAGGCAGGTCGCCATAAATGGAGTAGTCATAGGCGGTAATTTTGACCCGCGCCTTCTGCCCCGGATGGATAAAGGCAATATCACGGGGGAGGATCTGCGCCTCGATAAGCAGGGTATCGTCCAGCGGAACAATGCGCATAATGGCTCCGTTTGGAGGGAGCGTACCGCCGATGGTATTGATTTCGATATCTTTAATAATCCCACGCACCGGAGAGCGCAGGGTCGACTTAGACACCAGGTCCTGTCGGCCGCGCAGGCCGTGAGTCATACCGGAGATCTCCGCCGAGACTTTTGACAACTCCTCGCGTGATTTGACGTGATAGTTAGCCTGCAGCTCAGACACTTTCATATTCAGATCGACCAGCTGACGCCGCAGACGGATCACCTCGACGGTGCTTGAGGCACCTTCTTTAGCCAGTCGCGTATTAATCGCCAGCTCGTTTTGAATCAACCGCCGGGCATCGGCAATGTTCTGCATCGCCTCCTCGAACTGCGTTTTTCGCGAAGTATAGAGCCGCGTTTCCGCCTCAACCAGCGCAGGAAAACCGCTCAGTGCCTCGGGAAACGCCAGCGGCGCACCGTTACCTTCGGCGCTCAGCCTGACCTGCTGGGCCAGCAGCGCCCGGTACTTCGACTCATACTCTTCGAAGGTTGACTCCGTGCGCACCACATCCAGCTGGGCGAGAATTTCACCGGCTTCGACAATCTGTCCCTCTTTGACATAAATACGTTCCAGTACCCCGCCGTCCAGGGACTGGATCACCTGCTCTTTTGAACCCGGGATCACCTTGCCGTTGCCTTTTGAAACTTCATCAATGCTGAAGAAACTGCACCACACCGCAAACAGGGCTAAAAAAGCGATAATGATGAAAATGACCCGCCGTGCGCCGCTCAGGCTTACCTCGTTCACACCGGAGAACGCCACCGCATCATCAATACCGGCACCATCGGCTGCGAGATCCTGCTTTCCTCTGGCAATAAACACCGTCTGGATAAATTCTGTGACGGCAGCAACCCGGCCTTTTACGCGGGCCCAAAAACTCTGATTTGCCATGCGCTTTTCACCTTCCATTAGAGTGAACCGATAAC
>DATEKR010000380.1:0-5004 GCA_035277345.1 Enterobacteriaceae bacterium | reverse complement strand
TGGGCCGGTAAAGTCGACGTGCGCCGGGTGACGGTGGTGCAGCTGGCGACCGCCTCGCTGGTGGCCTTTATCGCGATGGTCCCTGCGGGTGAATCGGTCCCGCCGCTGTCGCCATCGCTGCTGATGGTTGGCGCGGGGCTGGGTATTTTCAGTGCCATTATCCAGGTGGTGATGAACTGGGCCCAGCGCAGCGTGTCGCCGACGCGGGCCACGGTGATCTACACCGGAGAGCCGGTCTGGGCCGGGATTTTCGGGCGCATCGCCGGTGAGCGACTGCCCGGACTGGCGCTGCTGGGCGGCGCCTTCATTATTCTTGGCGTGCTGGTGAGCGAACTGAAGCTGAAAAAGAAAAAAGTCGCAGCACCGTCCAGAGAAGGCTCGCTTAATCAGGAATCCTGAGCCGCGATTTGCTATGCTCCCGGCAACGCAAAAAGGAGATGGCGATGAGTGAGGATGCAGCGAAAAAAACGGGTAAGCGATCCCGTTCGGTAAGTGCAAAGCGTCAGGCCATCCTGAGCGCGGCCCTGGATATCTTCTCTCGTGTGGGTATCCACGGCTCGCGTCTGGAACAGGTGGCGGAACTGGCGGGCATATCGAAAACCAACCTGCTGTACTACTACCCGTCCAAAGAGGCGCTCTATATCGCGGTGCTACAGCAGATCCTCGATATCTGGCTGGCACCGCTGAAGGCTTTTCGTGAGGACTGCGCCCCGCTGGTGTCGATTCGCGAATATATCCGTCTGAAGCTGGAGGTCTCAAGAGATCACCCCCAGGCCTCAAGGCTGTTCTGCCTCGAAATGCTTCAGGGTGCGCCACTGTTGATGGCCGGGTTAAGCGGAGATCTGAAAGCGCTGGTGGATGAAAAATCGGCGATCATTGCCGGCTGGATCGATCAGGGCAAGCTGGCGGCGGTTGATCCCCAGCATCTGATTTTTATGATCTGGGCCAGCACGCAACACTATGCGGATTTTGCCACCCAGGTAGAAGCCGTGAGCGGATCTACGCTGCAGGATCCCGTGTTCTTTCAGGGCACGGTCGATAACGTCCAGCGCATGATTATTGAAGGGATCCGCGTTCGCGAGTAATTGTTTCTGTTAAAAAAGGCTCCTGAACGTCAGGAGCCTTTTTCATATAGCGCTAGCCGATAGTCATCAGGCTGGCGTTCCCTCCGGCGGCGGCGGTGTTAATACTGAGCGAGCGCTCAACATAGAGCCGTTCCAGCTGCAGATGCGTTTCCCCGCGGGCAAAGCCCTGCACCGACACAATGGCGCCGTCCCTTGCTGCGACCTGCTGGCAGAGTTCACGTAACTGGTCGGAGTCGCCGTGGTAGATCACGGCGTCAAAGGCCTGGGTCATCAGGGTCTCTTCAGGCGCAAACTGAATACGCTGCGTCACCTCTGGCGGGAGTGATTGCACAAGCTGGCGGAGCAGCAGGGTATCCGGCAGCAGGGCTTCGCTGGCAACGGCGAGGACGGCGGCCAGCTGAACCAGAGCGTCATCTTCGTTATCAGCGATACAGAGCACGCGTTCACGCGGCATCAGCGTCCAGCTATTACGCTCGCCGGTTGGCCCCGGCAACAGGCGCTGGGTCCCGGACTGGCTGCGTTCGGCAAACTGCTGGCACAGATCCTGTAAACCAGGTCGGCCTTCGGCCCAGCGGGTAAGCGCGTCCAGGGGCTGCAACAGCTGTGTTTTAAGCTGAGCATCGACCGGGCGGACGGCATCCTGACGGGCGAGGGTGGCCAGAGAAGCATTATCCGGCTGACTCCCCAGCAGGCGGTACAGATAGAGCGGCCCACCGGCTTTCGGACCGGTGCCGGACAGCCCTTCACCGCCAAACGGCTGTACGCCCACGACCGCGCCAACCATATTACGGTTGACGTACAGATTGCCGACGTTAGCCTGCCCGGTCACCTTCGCAATGGTCTCATCGATGCGGGTATGCACACCCAGCGTCAGGCCGTAGCCGGAGGCGTTGATCTGCGCGATCAGGCCATCGATATCTTTACGACGATAGCGGACCACGTGCAGCACCGGACCGAAGATCTCCTGCTTCAGCTCATCAAAACTCTCCAGCTCAATCAGGGTCGGGGCGACAAAGGTGCCACTGCGCCACTCGCGGGCATCGTCAGGGTTGTCGCGGGCGGCCTGGAACACGTTACGGCCTTTGTCGCGCATGGCCTGAATATGCTGTTCAATCCCGGCTTTCGCGTCTGCATCGATCACCGGACCGATATCGGTACTCAGGCGACCGGGGTTGCCCATCCGGCACTCTGCCATCGCACCGCGCAGCATGGTCAGCGTATGGTCGGCGATCTCCTCCTGCAGACAGAGCACGCGCAGCGCCGAGCAGCGCTGACCCGCGCTGTCAAACGCCGAGGCCAGCACATCGATCACCACCTGTTCGGTCAGCGCCGACGAGTCGACGATCATGGCGTTCATGCCGCCGGTTTCGGCGATAAGCGGCGTCGGGCGTCCCTGGGGATCCAGACGTGTGGCAATATTGCGCTGCAGCAGGGTGGCGACCGCCGTCGAACCGGTAAACATCACCCCGCGTACGCGGTCATCGCCGCTAAGCTGCGCGCCCACGGTTTCGCCGCGGCCGGGCAGCAACTGCACCACGCCCGGCGGGACACCGGCTTCCAGCAGGATAGCAATCCCCTGAGCGGCAATCAGCGGCGTCTGCTCCGCCGGTTTTGCCAGCACGCAGTTACCGGCGGCCAGCGCCGCGGCGACCTGGCCGGTAAAGATGGCCAGCGGGAAGTTCCACGGGCTGATACAGACCACCGGGCCGAGCGGGCGGTGGGTTTCGTTATCGAAATCATCGCGGACCTGAGCGGCATAATAGTGCAGGAAATCCACCGCCTCGCGCACTTCGGCGATGGCGTTACTGAAGGTTTTCCCCGCTTCACGGACCAGGATACCAATAAGCTGCTGCATCTGGCCTTCCATCAGGATGGCGGCGCGCTCAAGGATCGCTGCCCGCGCCTGCGGTGGGGTCGCAAACCAGATAGGCGCGTTATTCACCGCGTTGCTGAGCGCCAGCTCCACTTCGTCACGGCTGGCTTCCCGCACGAAGCCTACCGTATCCCGCGGCTCTGCCGGGTTGATGACCGGTGTCATTTCACCCTCGTCAACCTGCTGCTCCAGCATCGGCTTCGCTTGCCATTTTTGCAGGGCGCTGTTCAGCAGGGCGGAGGAGAGAGAGGCCAGACGGTGCTCGTTGGCTAAATCCAGACCCGCCGAGTTCCTGCGTCCTTCGCCATACAGATCCCGGGGCAGGGCGATTTTGGGATGCGGCAGACCGGCCTGGCCTTCCTGTGCCGCCAGTTTCTCTACCGCCGTCACCGGGTCGGCCACCAGTTCGTCCAGCGGCAGAGTGGTATCGGCAATACGGTTTACAAATGAGGTGTTGGCCCCGTTTTCCAGCAGACGGCGCACCAGATAGGCCAGCAAGGTCTCGTGGGTGCCGACAGGAGCATAGATACGGCATGGTCGATTAAGCTTGCCGTCAGCGATTTTGCCGACCACCTGCTCATAGAGCGGTTCACCCATCCCGTGCAGGCACTGGAACTCATACTGACCGGGATAGTAGTTCTGTCCGGCCAGATGATAGATGGCGGCCAGGGTATGGGCATTGTGGGTGGCGAACTGAGGGTAGATAAGATTCGGCACCGCCAGCAGCTTTTTGGCGCAGGCCAGGTAAGAGACGTCGGTATAGACCTTGCGGGTATAGACCGGATAGCCTTCCAGCCCCTCCATCTGCGCACGCTTAATTTCACTGTCCCAGTAGGCTCCCTTCACCAGGCGGATCATCAGACGGCGGCAGCTGCGCGTCGCCAGGTCGATCAGGGAATCAATCACCAGCGGGCAGCGTTTGAGATAGGCCTGGATAACAAAGCCAATCCCGTTCCAGCCCTCCAGCTCGGGTTCAAAGCAGAGCTTCTCCAGCAGATCGAGCGAAAGCTCCAGACGGTCCGCTTCCTCGGCGTCAATATTAATCCCGATATCATACTGACGTGCCAGCAGGGTCAGGGATTTTAACTGGGGATAGAGTTCTTCCATCACCCGGTCGTACTGGGCGCGGCTATAGCGTGGATGCAGGGCGGAAAGCTTGATGGAGATCCCCGGACCTTCGTAAATCCCGCGTCCGTTAGAGGCTTTGCCGATGGCGTGGATCGCCTGCTGATAGGAGAGCAGATAGGCCTCGGCATCGGCGGCGGTCAGCGCCGCTTCACCCAGCATATCGTAAGAGTAGCGAAAGCCTTTCTCTTCAAGCTTGCGGGCGTTAGCCAGCGCCTCGGCGATGGTTTCGCCGGTAACGAACTGTTCGCCCATCAGGCGCATCGCCATATCCACCCCTTTGCGGATCAGCGGCTCGCCGCTTTTACCGATAATGCGGTTCAGGGAGTGGGACAGATTTGCCTCATTATGGGTGGCGACCAGGCGGCCGGTGAAAAGCAGCCCCCAGGTGGCCGCATTCACAAACAGCGACGGGCTGCGGCCAATATGCGACTGCCAGTTGCCGGTGCTGATCTTGTCGCGGATCAGCGCATCGCGGGTCGCTTTATCCGGAATACGCAGCAGGGCCTCGGCGAGGCACATCAGGGCGACGCCCTCCTGAGAAGAGAGGGAGAACTCCTGCAGCAGCCCCTGTACCATCCCGGCACGGCCACCGGCATTCTTCTGATGGCGTAGTTTATCCGCCAGCTGATAAGCCAGCTTGTGCGCCTGTTCGGCGATAGGCTGCGGCAACCGGGCCTGCTCAAGCAGCATCGGCACGGCCTCGGTTTCCGGGCGACGCCAGGCGGAGGTGATCGCCGCGCGGGCGACCGACTGAGGCAGGATCTGCTCGGCAAAATCGAGGAACGGCTGGTGGTTTTCATCCGCCCGCATGTCCGTCTCTTCATGCTCATCGTCTGCGGTCGACTGTCCGCTCAGCTCCGACAGAGACGCGTCGCTTTCTAGTTTTTCCAGATAATTAAAGATGGCCTGCTTGATCAG
>DATEKR010000379.1:0-4006 GCA_035277345.1 Enterobacteriaceae bacterium | reverse complement strand
GTAGCCGTTATGCCAGGTCGGGACCGTGTCTATCTGATAAACCCGGGTCATCGCCAGCACAAACAGCAGACCCAGCACCATAGTGGCGGCGAGCCATACCTGCCCCAGGCGCGCAGGCATCTTGCCCAGAAACGCTATCAGCCACCAGATACCACCCACGGCAAAAAACAGCGAGCCGCTGGCGATTTCGTTGCTCAGGGCCGAAGCGCCAATGCGATTAAGCGAGTTAAAGGCGCGGAGCGGGGAACCGAGGTGGATCACCGAGGCCAGGAAGGCGATGCCCATCACCAGCCAGAGGAAAAACATCGACCTGACAACGCGCTGCCGGGAGGCCGCGTCGTCGCGTAACGCGCACCAGCCGAGGCCGGTGATCATGACGCCACCGACTACGCACTGGCCCAGCACGGTGAACAGAACCAACGGCCATTCATGCCATCCATTGCCCATTTTATACCTCCTGCGGATTGGCCAGGAAGCCGGTGGTATCTCCACAGGGACGGCTATTGGCGTTAGGTTTGATCACGATATTCGGCCGGGTAAAACGCGCCGACGGCAACGGGGCGACCGCGGCCAGCTCGCCGTGCTGTTTGCGCAGTTCGTCGATGGGACCGAACTCCAGGGCGCGCAGCGGGCACGACTCGACGCAGACAGGCTTCAGCCCGTCGGCAACGCGGCTATGGCAGCCGTCGCATTTGGTCATATGCCCTTTGGCGGCGTTATACTGCGGCGCACCGTACGGGCAGGCCATATGGCAGTAGCGACAGCCGATACAGACGTCCTCGTTGACCACCACAAAACCGTCATCGCGCTTATGCATCGCGCCGCTCGGACAGACTTTGGTACAGGCCGGATCCTCGCAGTGGTTACAGGAGATTGAGAGATAATAGGCAAACACGTTCTGGTGCCAGACGCCGTTATCCTCCTGCCAGTCGCCACCCGCGTATTCATAAATGCGGCGGAAACTGACGTCGGGCGTTAAGTCTTTGTAATCTTTGCAGGCCAGCTCGCAGGTTTTACAACCTGTGCAGCGGGCGGAATCAATAAAAAAACCATACTGGGTTGTCATCGCTTACTCCTCAAACCTTCTCGATTTCCACCAGATTGGTGTGCTGTGGGTTACCCTTCGCTAAAGGAGAAGGTCGGTGGGTCGTGAGCGTGTTAACGCAGGCGCCGTGGTCGATACGATCCCCATCCATATTTGCATTGTGCCAGGCTCCCTGACCCATCGCGCTAACGCCGGGCATAATGCGCGGCGTGACTTTTGCCGCAATATGCACCTCGCCGCGGGCGTTGAAGACGCGGACCATATCGCCATTGGCGATCCCACGTTTTTGCGCATCGATGGGGTTAAGCCACACTTCCTGGCGGCAGGCGGACTGCAGGACGTCAATATTGCCGTAGGTAGAGTGGGTGCGGGCTTTATAGTGGAAGCCGAACAGCTGAAGCGGGAAGGTGCTGCGCTGCGGATCGTCCCAGCCTTCAAACGTCGAGGCATAAACCGGCAGCGGGCTGATGGTTTCATCTTTTTCCAGCTCCCAGCTGGCGGCAATCTCAGCAAGCCTTGCGGAGTAGATCTCGATTTTACCCGACGGCGTTTTCAGCGGATTCGCCTGCGGATCGTCGCGGAATTTTTTATAGGCCACAAAGTGTCCGTTCGGATCTTTGCGCTTATAAATGCCCATTTTCTTCAGCTCTTCATAGCCCGGCAGCGCCGGATCTTTGGCCTGCATCTTAGCGTAGAGATACTGTAGCCACTCGGCCTGAGTCCGGCCCTCTGTAAACCGCTGGTGGACATCGTCGCCGAGGCGTTTCGCCACTTCGCTCATGATCCAGTAAATCGGCTTGCGTTCGAACTTCGGCGTGGTGACGGGCTGGATAAATATCAGGTAGCCCATATTCCCGGCGTAATCGTTAGGGATGATATCTTCCTGCTCGACGGTCATCAGATCCGGCAGCAGAATATCGGCGTAGCGGGCAGAGGAGGTCATAAAGTTCTCAATGACCACAATCATTTCGCACTTGCTGTCATCCTGCAGGATTTCGTGGGTTTTATTGATCTCCGAATGCTGATTGACCAGGGCGTTACCGGCGTAGTTCCAGATAAACTTAATCGGCACGTCCAGCTTATCTTTGCCGCGCACGTCGTCGCGGGTGGCGGTCATCTCCGCGCCGCGAACAATCGCATCGGTCCAGCTAAAGCAGGAAATGGCCGTTTTCACCGGGTTAGGCGGGATCGGCATACGCTCGATGGTGATGGTATAGGTGGATTCACGTGCGCCGCTGTTGCCGCCGTTGATACCGACGTTGCCGGTCAGGATCGGCAGCATCGCGATGGCGCGCGCGGAAAGCTCGCCGTTCGCCTGGCGCTGTGGTCCCCAGCCCTGACAAATATAGGCGGGCTTCGCACAGCCAATTTCTCGCGCCAGCTTAACGATGCGGTCAACCGGAATACCGGTAATGCGCGAAGCCCATTCCGGCGTTTTGGCGATGCCGTCATCGCCCTGGCCCTGGATCCAGGCTTTATAGTGGCCGTTAGCAGGGGCGCCTTCCGGCAGGGTTTTCTCGTCATAGCCGACGCAGTATTTATCGAGGAACGGCTGATCGACAAGGTTTTCATCAATCAACACCCAGGCCAGACCGGCCACCAGCGCGGCGTCGGTACCGGGGCGGATCGGCAGCCATTCATCTTCACGACCGGCGGCGGTATCGGTGTAACGCGGGTCGATAACGATCATCCTGGCGTTAGAACGTTCCCTGGCCTGTTCGAGGAAATACGTGATCCCGCCACCGCTCATCCGGGTTTCTGCCGGATTATTGCCGAACATGACGACTAATTTGGTATTTTCGATATCCGAGGTGCTGTTACCCTCATTCGAACCGTAGGTGTAGGGCATGGCGCAGGCGATCTGCGCGGTGCTGTAGGTGCCGTACTGATTCAGGGAGCCGCCGTAGCAGTTCATCATCCGGGTGATCATCGACCCTGAGGGGGAAGAGCGGGTGATGTTGCCGCCGACGATCCCGGAGGAGTAGTTGACGTAGACCGACTCGTTGCCCCAGGTTTCAACGGTGTGTTTCAGGCTGTTGGCAATGGTATCGAGCGCTTCCTGCCAGCTGATGCGCTCAAACTTGCCTTCGCCGCGTTTGCCTACCCGTTTCATCGGGTAGTTAAGACGGTCCGGGTGGTTGATACGGCGACGGATAGAGCGTCCGCGCAGGCAGGCGCGAACCTGGTGATCGCCGTAAATATCCTGGCCGGTATTGTCCGTTTCGACCCAGCTTACTTCATCATCTTTCACGTGGAAGCGCAGGGCGCAGCGGCTGCCGCAGTTCACTGAACAGGCGCCCCAGACAATATTTTCCTGACTGCCCTGGGTGGCCTGCTGAACCGCTGCGGCGGCGCTTTTCAGACCAAAAGGTAAAGAAAACCCGCCTGCGGCCAGCGCCAGCGACCCTATCGCCGTCGATTTGACGAGGGTTCGCCGGCTGATCCCGCCGGGGTGTGGTTGATTTGACATTGCATACTCCAGAATAAATGGTTATCACGAAAAATCATTTAGGATAGTTATTAGAATGTCCCTAATGATTAGCCGGATATTACCCAGTAAGGAGTAAGCAAAGTTTATTCTGAGTCAAAGGGAGGGGAGATCCCCCGATTTACGGGGGATATATCAAGTATTACTGTGATCCTGCATCGGTATTATTCTGAGCCGACGCGTCTGCGTTGCGGGTGTAGAGGATTTTATGAGTGTCGTTAGCGCAGTGTCCTACCACCTGAGCGCCAGCCTGATCGGCCTGGTCGTTCGGGACAATCGTCAGGCTAAAACCGCTTTCCGGCACGCCGTTATTAACGATCTTCTGCTGAATATCATTCTTCACATTCTCACAGGAGGACGGGGCCGCCAGCGCGGACGCGGAGGCGACGGATAACAGAGCAACCAGCCAGTATGCCATTTTCATTATTGACTCCTTGTATCAGGTCGGTGATAAAAGCGTAGCACGACTAGTG
>DATEKR010000378.1:0-5017 GCA_035277345.1 Enterobacteriaceae bacterium | reverse complement strand
GGCGCCTTTTTGCTATCTGCGATTTATTCCGCACGACATTTCTTCTACGATCGACTATCTTGTTTAGCATATAAAACAAAGTCGCCATGATTAGCACTTTTATTGTCTTTCATACGGCTTTTGGTTAAGTGGATAAAACGAGAAAGTCCTATGAGCGTGATGTTCGATCCGGAAACCGCGATCTATCCTTTTCCCCCTCGTCCGCTCCCGCTGAACCTGGATGAAAAACAGGTTCTTCGCAGCCGCATTAAGCGTTTGCTGGCTGAACGCGATGCGGTAATGGTGGCCCATTACTATACCGATCCCGAAATTCAGCAGCTGGCGGAAGAGACGGGCGGCTGCGTGGCCGACTCGCTGGAGATGGCGCGCTTTGGTGCCAGACATTCCGCCTCAACCCTGCTCGTCGCCGGGGTGCGCTTTATGGGGGAAACGGCGAAAATCCTCAGCCCGGAAAAAACCATCCTGATGCCGACGCTGCAGGCGGAATGCTCCCTGGATCTCGGCTGTCCTGCCGATGCTTTTAACGCCTTCTGCGACGCCCATCCGGACCGGACCGTGGTGGTGTATGCCAACACCTCGGCGGCGGTGAAGGCGCGCGCCGACTGGGTGGTGACCTCAAGCATTGCGGTTGAGTTGATTGAGCATCTCGATAGCCTGGGCGAAAAAATTCTCTGGGCACCGGATCGGCATCTTGGCCGCTACGTGCAGAAACAGACCGGTGCCGACATACTGTGCTGGCAGGGCGCCTGTCTGGTCCACGATGAGTTTAAAACTCAGGGATTGATGCGCATGAAAGCGCTTTATCCGCAGGCAGCCGTGCTGGTGCACCCTGAATCGCCTCAGTCGATTGTTGATATGGCCGATGCGGTAGGATCCACCAGCCAGCTGATCGCTGCGGCCCGAAGCCTGCCGCATCCGCAGCTGATCGTCGCGACCGATCGCGGAATTTTCTATAAGATGCAGCAGGCCGTCCCGGAAAAAACGCTGATGGAGGCACCCACAGCAGGCGAGGGCGCGACCTGTCGCAGCTGTGCCCACTGCCCGTGGATGGCGATGAACGGCCTGCAGGCGATTGCTGAGGGGCTTGAGCAGGGTGGCAGCGAGCATGAGATCCACGTTGATTCCAGGCTGCGTACGCGCGCGCTGCTGCCGCTTAACCGCATGCTGGCGTTTGCGGCTACACTTCAAAATTAAATTAAGACAACGCGTTAACTAACGCTCTGGGGAACAAATGGACTTTTTAAGTACGCAAAACATCCTGGTGCATATACCGTTAGGCGCTGGCGGTTATGACCTGTCATGGATTGAAGCCATTGGCACGCTGGCTGGCCTACTCTGTATCTGGCTGGCGAGCCTGGAGAAAATCAGCAACTATGCGTTCGGCCTGGTGAACGTCACCCTGTTCGCGATCATCTTCTTCCAGATCCAGCTATATGCCAGCCTCCTGCTGCAGCTGTTCTTTTTTGCCGCCAATATCTACGGCTGGTATGCCTGGTCCCGACAGACCAGCCAGAATGAAGCCGAACTGCAGATCCGCTGGCTGCCGCTGCGTAAAGCCCTCGGCTGGCTGGTAGCCTGCGTGATTGCGATTGGCCTGATGACGGTTTATATCGATGCGGTGTTCGCTTTCCTGACCCGAATTGCGGTCAGCGTGATGCAAACTTTCGGGCTGAACGTGACGATGCCGGAACTGCTGCCCGATGCCTCGCCGTTCTGGGATTCCTGCATGATGGTTCTTTCCATCGTCGCGATGATACTGATGACGCGCAAATACGTCGAAAACTGGCTGCTGTGGGTGGCGATCAACGTTATCAGCGTGGTGATTTTTGCCCAGCAGGGCGTTTACGCCATGGCGCTGGAGTACGTGCTGCTGACCTTTATCGCCCTTAACGGTAGCCGGATGTGGATGAGCAGCGCGAAAAGCCGGGGCTCTCGCGCGCTGTCCTAATGATGGTGGTGGTGATGACCGGGCTGAACGGCGCTTAGCTGGCAGTCCGGTCCGCTGCAGGGCTGGTATTCCATCTGCACGGTGGCGTGCTCAATCTGATAGTGATGAGCCAGAAAATGCTGGATACGATCCAGCAGGGCATCATGATCGTGGGGTGGGATAACCTGCACGTGCAGCGTCATCAGCGATTTCTCACCGACCAGCCACAGGTGCACGTGATGCACGTCGCGCACTTCTGGTATCGCCCGGCGCAGATGGCGCGTCAGGGCATCCACGTCGACAGAGAGCGGCGCACCCTCCAGTAGCTCATTCACACTCTCTTTCAGCAATCGCCATGCGCTGCGCAGCACCAGGCAGGAGACCAGCACCGACAGAATCGGGTCAATCGGCGTCCAGCCGGTAAACAGGATCACCAGCGCAGCGGCAATTGCCCCCACCGAACCGAGTAAATCCCCCATCACATGCAGTGCGGCCGCCCGGACGTTGAGGTTTTGCGCTTCATTGCCGCGCTGCAGCAGCCAGAAGGCGAGAATGTTCGCCAGCAGCCCCGCAATGGCAACGCCCATCATAATGCCGCCACCGACAGGCTGAGGGGCGTAGAAACGCCGTACCGCTTCTATAATGATAAAGAGGGTGATCACCACCAGGGCGATAGCATTCACAAACGCCGCCAGGGTGGTGAGCCGCAGCCAGCCAAAGGTGCGGCGACTGCTGGGTGGGCGACGAGAAAAATGGACCGCCAGCAGGGCGAAAAGCAGGGCCGCAGCATCGGTCAGCATATGGCCCGCGTCCGCCAGCAGCGCCAGGGAGCCAGACACCAACCCGCCGATGACCTCCACCACCATAAAACCAGCGGTAACGACAAAGGCCAGCAGCAGCCGGCGGGCGTTATCATCCTGAGGAAGAGAAGGGGAGCCGTGGGAGTGCGAATGTGCCATAAAGGGGTCCTGCCCGGTTAATCTTGACGCTGACTATCATTGCAGATCTTTTTGTTTCGCGCATAAAAAAGGAGAGCCGGAGCTCTCCTCTTTAACCTCAACCAGATTACTGGCTGGTGCCATCGGTTTTACTCTCTTCCTTAGTGGTATCAACCTGTTTGTTGATGTCCGGGCAGCGGCCATCCTTACACATCGTATTTTTATGCTGCTGGTCTTTAGTCATGGAGTCGGAGGTGGCTCCACCTCCGGTGCCGTTCGGACCGGTATTAATCTGGCTGCTGTCTGAGTTTTTGGGCACCATGTTCTCATGCGCATCCGGTGCCGGCTGACCCGCCGCCGCTGCGGCATTCGCCTGGCCGTTGCCGCTGTCAGACGCGCCGGACTGTGCGCCCGCCGCCGCCAGGGCTGAACCGCTGGCCAGTGTCAGGGTAGCTGTCAGGAAAAGCGTGGCTAATTTATTCATTGTCATGGGGATGCTCCTGTTCTGGTCGTTATGTCGGATAACTTCTTCCAACAGTGCATAACTGAAGGGTAAGCCGTTCATACTGGTTTAAAATCTCGCCTGCATTACCTGATGCAGCCGGGAATATTGTTAAAACCGAAAAATAAAGTACTTACGGTTATTAATCTTAGCGCTTGTCGCGCCTTTCGCTACTTTCTGGAGCTTTTTAGCTTATTTCCAGGAATTATCCGTTCAAAGTGTAAAAGCCCGTTTACACTCCCTGACTGAAGAGATAGATTGAAGGGATTGCATTCAATTATATAAATATGGCAACGCTGGAAAGAGCATGAACTATCAGAACGATGATTTACGCATTAAAGAGATCAACGAGTTATTACCTCCTGTAGCGCTCCTTGAAAAATTCCCCGCCACCGATCGCGCTGCCACAACGGTTGCAGGTGCACGCAAGGCGATCCACAAAATTCTCAAAGGCAGTGACGATCGCCTGCTGGTGGTGATTGGTCCGTGCTCTATTCACGATCCGGCGGCGGCGAAAGAGTATGCCGAACGCCTGCTGGCACTGCGTGAGGAGCTGAAAGGCGAGCTGGAAGTGGTGATGCGGGTCTATTTTGAAAAGCCGCGTACCACCGTGGGCTGGAAAGGGCTGATTAACGATCCGCATATGGATAACAGCTACTGCATCAATGACGGCCTGCGTATTGCCCGTAAGCTGCTGCTGGATATTAACGACAGCGGCCTGCCGGCGGCGGGGGAGTTCCTCGACATGATCACCCCGCAGTACCTGGCGGACCTGATGAGCTGGGGCGCGATTGGCGCACGCACGACGGAATCTCAGGTGCACCGTGAGCTGGCCTCGGGCCTCTCCTGCCCGGTGGGCTTTAAAAATGGAACCGATGGCACCATCAAGGTAGCGATCGACGCGATCAACGCCGCAGGCGCACCGCACTGTTTCCTGTCGGTGACCAAATGGGGCCACTCGGCCATTGTTAACACCAGCGGTAACGGCGACTGTCACATCATTCTGCGCGGCGGCAAAACTCCGAACTACAGCGCAAAACACGTGGCGGAAGTGAAAGAGGGACTGGATAAATCCGGTCTGCCCGCACAGGTGATGATCGACTTCAGCCATGCCAACTCCAGCAAGCAGTTTAAAAAGCAGATGGAAGTGGGCGAGGATGTCTGCCAGCAGGTTGCCGGTGGCGAAAAGGCGATTATCGGTGTGATGATCGAAAGCCATCTGGTGGAAGGTAACCAGAACCTCGAGGGCGGTGAACCGCTGGTTTACGGTAAGAGCGTCACCGATGCCTGTATCGGCTGGGAAGATACCGACGCGATCCTGCGTCAGCTGGCAGCAGCGGTCAAAGCACGTCGCGGCTGAGGCGTCCTGCAGGCAATAAAAAAGCGCGGAAGACTCCGCGCTTTTTTTATGTCCGGGGCTGGCCTTATTTGGCTTTACCCTGGTTCGCTACCGCTGCGGCTTTCGCGGCGATTTCGTCAGCGTTGCCCAGGTAGTAACGCTTCAGCGGTTTGAAGTTTTCATCGAACTCATACACCAGCGGTACGCCGGTCGGGATGTTCAGCTCAAGAATCTCGTCTTCGCTCATCTTATCCAGGTATTTCACCAGCGCACGCAGGGAGTTACCGTGAGCGGCGATGATCACGCGCTCA
>DATEKR010000377.1:0-5026 GCA_035277345.1 Enterobacteriaceae bacterium | reverse complement strand
CCGCGCTCCGCAGAGGATTAGTGCTCGCGGGTTTTGCGGAAGATAACGTCAGGATAACGTTCCTGGGTCAGGTTCAGGTTAACCATGGTCGGGGCGATATAGGTCAGGTTATCACCGCCGTCCAGCGCCAGCTGAACTTCGTTCTTACGCTTAAACTCTTCGAATTTCTTCACGTCGCCGCACTCCACCCAACGGGCGGTCGCCACGTTGACCGATTCGTAAATCGCTTCAACGTTGTACTCGCTCTTCAGGCGGGCAACCACCACGTCGAACTGCAGCACACCCACCGCACCGACGATCAGATCGTTGTTAATCAGCGGACGGAACACCTGCACTGCACCCTCTTCCGAGAGCTGTACCAGCCCTTTCAGCAGCTGTTTCTGCTTGAGCGGATCGCGCAGACGAATGCGGCGGAACAGTTCCGGCGCGAAGTTCGGGATACCGGTGAACTTCATCATTTCGCCCTGGGTAAAGCTATCGCCGATCTGGATGGTGCCGTGGTTATGCAGGCCGATAATGTCGCCCGGATACGCCTCTTCCACGTGGGAACGGTCACCGGCCATAAAGGTCAGCGCATCGGAGATGGTGACATCTTTACCGATACGTACCTGGCGCAGCTTCATGCCCTTCTCATATTTACCGGACACCACGCGCATAAAGGCCACGCGGTCACGGTGTTTCGGGTCCATATTGGCCTGGATCTTAAAGACGAAGCCGGTAAATTTCTCTTCATCCGCCGTCACTTCGCGAGTGTCGGTTTTACGCGGCATCGGGGCCGGAGCCCACTGCACCAGACCGTCAAGCATATGGTCTACGCCGAAGTTACCCAGCGCGGTACCGAAGAAGACCGGCGTGATTTCACCGGCCAGGAACAGCTCTTCGTCGAACTCGTTCGATGCGCCCTGCACCAGCTCCAGCTCGTCACGCAGCTGCTGAGCCAGCTCTTCGCCAACGGCAGCGTCGAGATCCGGGTTGTTCAGACCTTTAACAATGCGCACTTCCTGGATAGTGTGGCCCTGACCGGTCTGATAGAGATACGTTTCGTCTTTAGCAAGATGATAAACGCCTTTGAACAGCTTGCCGCAGCCAATAGGCCAGGTGATCGGCGCGCAGGCAATTTTCAGCTCGTTCTCGACTTCATCCAGCAGCTCCATCGGATCGCGGATATCACGGTCGAGTTTGTTCATAAAGGTGATGATCGGCGTGTCGCGCAGACGGGTGACTTCCATCAGCTTGCGGGTACGATCCTCAACCCCTTTCGCGGCATCGATAACCATCAGGCAGCAGTCCACTGCCGTCAGGGTACGGTAGGTATCTTCCGAGAAGTCTTCGTGACCCGGGGTGTCCAGCAGGTTCACCAGGCTTTCGCGATACGGGAACTGCATCACCGAGGTGGTGATGGAGATCCCACGCTGTTTTTCCATCTCCATCCAGTCGGATTTCGCATGCTGGTTAGAGCCGCGGCCTTTGACCGTACCGGCAGTCTGGATCGCCTGTCCGAACAGCAGCACTTTTTCGGTGATGGTGGTCTTACCGGCATCCGGGTGAGAAATAATGGCAAAAGTGCGGCGTTTGGCCACCTCTTGCAGATAAGGAGACAACGTCATAATTAATCTTCTGTGCAGGTGCGCGGCAGCCGCCACGCAGCGTTAATCCGGGAAAATGCGGCTATTGTACTCAACCGTGATAAGCAGACAATCAATGTTTACACAGGAGTTGCTCCAGTTCATGTAGCGAAGACACGGTCCATGTCGGAACGATCCCCGCCGGTAGCTCACTGCGATGGGCATTCAGCCAGCAGGTAGCCAGACCGGCGTTCATGCCGCCAAGAATATCGGATGCCGCAGTATCGCCCACCATCAGGACGCGGTCCCGCGCAGGATTACCGGCCTGCTCCAGCGCATAGTCAAAAATGCGCGGATCCGGCTTTGCCACCCCGATCTCTTCGGAGATAACCAGTAAATCAAAGTAGTCGCGCAGGCCGGTTCGCTCAAGGCGTCGCTGCTGCAGCGCCGTAAAGCCGTTGGTGATAATCCCCAGCTTTACCTTCCCCTTCAGGGCATTGAGCAGCGAGACGGCACCCGGCAGCGGGGCACAAATCTCGGCCATCGCGTTCAGGAAGGCGTCGTTCAGATCGCCAGGCGCAACGCTAAGCCGATCGGCCCAGCCCTGAAAACGCTGATGCTGGAGCTGGAGTGCGTTAATGGTGCCGTTCTGGTAATCGACCCACAGGGGCTTATTGACGGCCTGGTAATCCTGAAAATCCTGCGCGGTAAAGGTCACGCTGTAATCGAGAAACATCCGCTGCAGGCCGCCGAAGGAATCAAACGAAAAGAGCGTTTCATCGGCATCAAAGAGTATCCAGTCCCAGTTCATTACTTCACCTTACGTTTTAAAGCGGCAGCGCCATAATCAGCGCATCCTCGCGGCCGGTGGCCGTCGGGTAATAGTTGCGACGCACGGTCGCCTCGTTAAAGCCCAGACTTTCATACAGGGCGATGGCGGCGGCGTTAGAGGCACGCACTTCCAGCCACAGGGTCAGCACATCCCGCTGCTCCAGCTCGCGGATAAGGTGCTCCAGCAGGCTGCGCCCCAGGCCCTGACGTTGAAACGCCGGATCGACGGCGATGTTAAACAGCGTGGCCTCATCCAGCACCACCTGCGTCACGGCAAACGCGGCCATTTCCTCATTGACGCTGAGCTTGAGGTTGAAATAGCGCTCGCCCTGATTGCTGAGCAGGGTTTTCTCACTCCAGGGAAACGCATGGGCGCGAGTTTCAATGCGGTATGCCGCGGGCAAATCAGTCGTGCTGAGGGAAGAAATCATGTTCATGTGTGCAGATCTGCTGCCATAACGCGGCGCGCGCCGCCGGATTTGCTTTAAGTTCCGTCAGCGACGGCGTGGATAACTGCACGCCGTCCAGAGCCAGAGGCTCGCTGCTTCCCAGACGCCAGCTGTTGCATCGGCTGCCCTGCGGCAGCATCTCGACCCGGTCCGGCGTCAGCAGCAGCACCCGATCGGCGCTCAGCGTTAAGGCGCGTAAAATGTCGCCAATCAGCGGTTCCGTTAACGACGGCGGCTCCGACGCCACCATCACCAGACGGATATGCGCGGGAAGTGAGATGGCGATTTCACCCAGCAGGGCGCCGGGTCGGCGTAGCGACCACTGCGTAATGCCCAGCTGCTGCAGCTGCCAGTCTCGACGGGATGTCATAACGAAACCTTCCTTTTTATTAAGGGCGCAAATATAGCAAATCCGGCGATTGTGCGCCAACCACCGCGACAATCTCGCCGTCAAGGATGCAAGTTGACCGACGACCGGGTTATAATCGGCGCCGTTATTTTTTGAGGATTCAATGCATGTCTGCTTTTACCCCGGCAAGTGAAGTCTTGCTGCGCCACAGTGATGATTTCGCCCAACGCCGCGTGCTGTTTGCCGGTGATATGCAGGATGACCTGCCCGCCCGTTTTGAAACGGCCGCCAGCCGTGCCCATACCCAGCAGCTTCACCACTGGCAGGTACTCGAACGCCAGATGGGCGAACGCGTGCGTTTTTCGCTGACGGCGGACGCCAGCGATATTGCCGACAGCGATACGCTGATCTACTACTGGCCGAAAAATAAGCCCGAAGCCCAGTTCCAGCTGATGAATTTGCTGTCGCTGATGCCGGTGGGCAGCGATATTTTTGTCATCGGTGAAAACCGCAGCGGCGTGCGCAGCGCGGAACCGATGCTGGCCGACTTCAGCCCGCTGACCAAAGTGGACAGCGCCCGTCGCTGTGGCCTCTATCATGGACGACTGGACGTACAGCCGACCTTTGACGCCGAAAGCTACTGGAACAGCTACGCGCTGGATGCGCTGACCATCAAAACGCTGCCGGGCGTCTTCAGTCGCGACGGGCTGGACGTGGGCAGTAAGCTGCTGCTCTCCACTCTGACGCCGCATACCAAAGGTAAAGTGCTGGACGTCGGCTGCGGCGCGGGCGTGCTCTCTGCCGTGCTGGCCAGCCACTCGCCAAAAGTGCGCTTAACCCTCACCGACGTGAGCGCCCCGGCAGTCGAAGCCAGCCGCGCGACGCTTGCTGCAAATGGTCTGGAAGGCGAAGTCTTTGCCAGCAACGTCTTCTCTGACGTGCAGGGCCGCTTCGATATGATCATCTCCAACCCGCCGTTCCACGATGGCCTGCAGACCAGCCTCGAAGCCGCACAAACGCTGATTCGCGGCGCGGTACGTCATCTTGGCACCGGCGGCGAGCTGCGTATTGTGGCCAACGCCTTCCTGCCCTACCCGCAGGTGCTGGATGAAACCTTTGGTTTCCATGAGGTGATCGCCCAGACCGGACGCTTTAAAGTTTACCGTACGGTACTGACCCGTCAGGCGAAACGCTAAGCCCCACGCCGGATGTCACTCGATATCCGGCGGATGTCGCTTTTTACAGCAGTTGAAAATTCGTCCTGCAATTAACTGTTGACGTGTCGTATAAAACCACTAGAATGCGCCTCCGTGGTACCGATACTTTGATATAAGTGTCGATATGGTATGCGAAGGTGGCGGAATTGGTAGACGCGCTAGCTTCAGGTGTTAGTGTCCTTTGGATGTGGGGGTTCGAGTCCCCCCCCTCGCACCATAATCCACGAAATGTATCGCTCGCACTGTGCGAAGGTGGCGGAATTGGTAGACGCGCTAGCTTCAGGTGTTAGTGTCCTTAGGATGTGGGGGTTCGAGTCCCCCCCCTCGCACCAACGAGGCGATACAGCAGTAAAAAAGTAAGAGATCTGTGCGAAGGTGGCGGAATTGGTAGACGCGCTAGCTTCAGGTGTTAGTGTCCTTAGGATGTGGGGGTTCGAGTCCCCCCCCTCGCACCAGCTTTCTTATTTTATCCTCTCTGACTTCCTGCTTTATCCCAACACTCTCAGATTCATCACCACCAGCATCATTCCACCGATCAGCGCGATACCGGACGGCAGCAAAACGAAATGCCGCAGCCGACGATGATAGAGCATGGCAGGCGTCAGCACTAAGCCC
>DATEKR010000376.1:0-3746 GCA_035277345.1 Enterobacteriaceae bacterium | reverse complement strand
TGTCACAGGATGCTTTTTGCCCCTGCCAAAATTAATGGGCTGTTATTACGCACGTTTTTTCGTTACCTTGAGTTTCTTTACAAAAATTGAACAAACGGGGCGGAAGTATGACGCGTAAAGATGGGCTGCTGGCGCTATTGGTGGTGATCGCATGGGGACTTAACTTCGTGGTGATTAAAGTCGGCCTGCACAATATGCCGCCGCTGATGCTGGCGGGGCTGCGCTTTCTGCTGGTGGCTTTTCCGGCAGTGTTTTTCGTTGCCCGCCCGAAAGTCCCGCTGCGCCTGCTGCTCGGCTATGGCTTGACGATAAGCTTCGGTCAGTTCGCCTTTCTGTTTTGCGCGATTAAGTTTGGTATGCCTGCCGGTCTGGCCTCGCTGGTACTGCAGGCGCAGGCTTTCTTCACCATTATTCTTGGCGCGCTGGTATTTGGCGAACGACTGCATCAGCGCCAGGTCATCGGCATTGCGCTTGCCGTCTTTGGCGTACTGGTGCTGATTTATGCCAGCCTGAATGGTCAGCACGTGGCGCTGCTCGGGTTTATGCTCACCCTGTTTGCGGCGCTGAGCTGGGCCTGCGGCAATATCTTTAATAAACAGATTATGCAGCGCGAGGATCGTCCGGCGGTGATGTCGCTGGTGGTCTGGAGCGCGCTGATCCCGATCCTGCCGTTCATGCTGGCATCCATGCTGCTCGACGGTACCGCCGTCATGTTGGAAAGCCTGCGTACTATTGATATGACCACCGTCCTGTCGCTGATTTACCTGGCGCTGGTCGCCACGATTATTGGCTACGGGATCTGGGGCTCGCTGCTGGGGCGCTATGAAACCTGGCGCGTGGCACCGCTCTCCCTGCTGGTGCCGGTTTTTGGCATGGGGAGCGCTGCGCTGTTGCTCGGGGAAACCCTGACGGCGACGCAGTTACTGGGAGCGGTGCTGATTATGGCGGGTCTCTATATCAACGTCTTTGGCCTGCGGGTCTGGTGGACGAAGACGGTTAACGGCTAAAAAAAAGCCCCGCGCAGGCGGGGCAATCATTCATTTATCACTCAGGCGTGTTAGTTATAGTAAGGAACGCCCAGCTTGTCGGATTTGTCGTTACCGGTGCTCATATGGTTAAAGTCGAACGGCGATGTATCCTGTGCAGAAGGGAACATCACCGCATCCTGTTTAATCTGAGCGGCCGGGTGGCTTTGCTCCGCAACACTCTGACCGGAAACAAGCACCAGCAGGCTTAACAGGGCGGAGACGAGCAGTTTCATAAAGTCCTCAATACGTCTTAACAGGCGATTAGCATTGGCAGTTGGTTAGCGGGAACATATAGCGTGATTCGCCGGGCAAATTATTCACGCGGAATTTGTGTGGCGGCACGTCGAAATGATTCTTAAAGGTGCGCGTCAGCGTTTGCTGCGATTCAAAACCGTAACGTTCAGCAAGATAAAGGATCGGCTCATTACTCTCTTTCAGCTTCTGGGCGATCTCGGTCAGCTTGCGCGAACGGATATACTGGCCCAGAGAGTGGCCAGTCTCTTTCTTAAACATCCGCTGCAGATGCCACTTGGAATAGCCTGAACGCTGGGAGACTTTCTCCAGCGACAGCGGCGATTCGAGATTGCTTTCGATCCATTCCAGGATGCTATGAATAGTAATAGCGTCAGAATTACGTCTGGACATTTCTTACCTCTCTTGTTACGGCAGAACTTTCTTTAGCAGGTGTTCAAGGGTTGTGACTTCGTCCGCCGTTAAGTTTTTTGTTAATTCCTGATGCGTTGTCTGGCCAACAAGCTGGTGGCACTGTTCGCAGATTGCTGCGCCCTCGGGGGTCAGGGTCACCAGCACGCCGCGTTTGTCATTCGGATTCGGGCAGCGCGCGATCCAGCCTTTGCAGGCCAGTCGGTCGAGCATACGGGTCAGGGCACCGAGATCGACAGAGAGCGCTTTTTTTAACTCCACCGGCGGGACACACACCTGGCAACGAATAGAGCACAGCACCTTAAACTGGGTGGCGGTGATCTCCAGTGGGGAGAGATATTCGTTGAGCAGACGCTCCGCTTTCTGGTTCACCATATGGATTAAGCGACCAAGGGGAATTACCTCGTTAAAGAGATCATCGGTGCTTTTCACAATGGTTGCCCTGGCAAGTAATTTAGTTGCGGATGATATTATTGCCCAGGCAAACACATGTCAACCGGCCCGTTCTGACGATGACACGATTTGCTAAAGTGATGTGTGTCACATTTTTTTGCCACTTTGCGTCATAATCAACCGCACAATGTGCAATATCTGGTCGTGGCCTTCGCAGGGCAGAAAACTCTATACTGGCCCCTGTTGCCGATGGTTTCACCGGAAGATAAGGATAATTATGCTGGATTTGATAAAAGTGATTGGCCTCGGGCTGGTGGTACTGCTACCGCTGGCTAACCCGCTAACCACCGTTGCGCTGTTCCTCGGCCTGTCCGGGAATATGAATAATGCCGAGCGGGCGCAGCAGTCGCGGATGGCGTCACTCTACGTCTTTATCATTATGATGGTGGCGTATTATGCCGGGCAGCTGGTCATGAACACCTTCGGGATCTCGATCCCCGGCCTGCGGATTGCCGGGGGTTTAATTGTGGCGTTTATCGGTTTCAGAATGCTGTTCCCGCCGCACAAAGCCCACGAGTCGCCGGAAGCGAAAACCAAATCCGAAGAGCTGCGGGACGAACCGGATACCAATATCGCCTTTGTTCCGCTGGCGATGCCCAGCACCGCCGGGCCGGGAACGATCGCGATGATCATCAGCTCGGCATCGACCGTGCGCAACAGCACCGAGTTTCCCGCCTGGGTGATCACCGTCGCGCCGCCGCTGATTTTCGCCGCCGTGGCGCTGATCCTGTGGGCCAGCCTGCACAGTTCCGGGGCGATTATGCGGCTGGTGGGCAAGGGCGGTATCGAAGCGATCTCCCGCCTGATGGGGTTCCTGCTGGTCTGTATGGGCGTGCAGTTTATTATTAACGGCGTACTGGAAATCATCACCCAGTATCCTCATTAAGGATGCGGATGCGCATACTCATTGCCCCTTTACTGCTGGTATTCTCGCTGGCGCTGATCGGCTGCCAGCAGCGGGCGCAGATGGCGCCGACGGGCCAGGCCAGCTTTGCCGACTATCAGCAGCAAACCCGCGAGTGGGTCAGCGGGCATCGGGCTTTCCAAACCCTGGATAAACAGACAGAGCTGACGTGGAATACCCCGCAGGAGTGGCGACCGGTGGGGACGCCGCGTAAAGGCATTTTGCTGATCCACGGCCTCGGTGATTCACCGGGTTCCTTTATTGATATTGCGCCCCGGCTTGCCCGGCAGGGCTTCCTGGTGCGTACCGTTCTGCTGGCCGGTCACGGCACGCGGCCTGCCGATATGCTTAACGTGTCGGTGGATGACTGGCGACGGGTTGTCCGCGAGCAGGCGCAGATCCTCAGTCGTGAGGTGCCTGAACTCTGGCTGGGCGGGTTCTCAACCGGTGCGAACCTGGCGCTGGAGTATGCCATGCAGCACCCGAACGTTGACGGCATGCTGCTGTTCTCCCCGGCTTTCAAATCCAGTACCGACTACGATTTCCTCGCACCCGCCGCCTCCCTGTTCCGCGACTGGCTGCGTCCGCCGAGCGAGGTTTTTCCGCAGCAAATTGTCACCCGCTATCTGCGGGTTCCCACCAACGGTTTCGCCCAGTTCTACTACACCAGCGCCGCGGCGCAAAAGTTGATTGCCAGC
>DATEKR010000375.1:0-15960 GCA_035277345.1 Enterobacteriaceae bacterium | reverse complement strand
GCTCTCCTCTTTTGCCCGCAGCAGGATCGCCGCACCGAGGGCGGCGGCAGAGTGAAAGTCGTGCCCGCAGGCGTGCATGACGCCTGGGTTTTCCGACGGCCAGGGCACGCCGGAGACTTCCTCAATCGGCAGGGCGTCGATATCCGCCCGCAGGATCACCAGCGGGCCGGGACGTTTTCCGCCCACTTCGACCACCAGGCCGGTACGCAGAGGGAGATCCAGAATCCGGATCTGCTTCGCCTCCAGCGCCTCGCGAAGGCGGCGGGTGGTTTCAAACTCTTCATTGGAGAGTTCAGGGAAACGGTGCAGCTCACGGCGGAATTCGGTCAGCCAGTGATTCAGGGCGATGTCGGTCATCAGGTGTCCTTTTATCCATGTCCTGAGCGTCGCGTCAGCCAGCGATCGTGCTGCGCCTCGTCGAGGATCTTTTTCATAAACAGGGTGATATGGCCTTTCCCCAGGTCTGTTTCGTGCTGGGGCGTAAAGCCGTAGCTGAGATACATCTCTTTAAGCCAGGGATGGCGCGTGGCGGTTCCCAGCGAGACGGCGGGTGCTTTGAGCAGCTCGCGCAAAATATGCGTTTCCAGCCAGTCCAGCAGCTGGCGTCCACGATGCTGACCGCGAAAGGCCGGGTCAGCGGCAAACCAGCCGATATGCGGCAGGCCGAATGGGCCGGGCAGCGGTCCCCAGGGATAGCGCAGGGTGATGGAAGCGGCCAGCCGGTTGTCAACGAACAGGCCGAAGACCCCGTGATCCCGCAGATGCTCAACCGCCTGCGCCTCGCTGACGTTGACGGCATCGAAGCGGATCCCCATTTCGCGCACGGGCGCGAAGGCGGTCAGCATCAGACGAACAAACTCCTCGCTGTCGGCACGGGTCAGCTGGCGATAGCTCTCGCTCATTGCAGCAGTCCCGAACGGTCGGCGCTCTCCAGTACCGCCTGCACTTTTTGCGGCGCGCAGCCAATATACTGGGCCGGATCCAGCCAGGACTTCAGCGCATCGAGGGAAATGGCGCGGGCAATCTGCGGATCTTCAGCCAGCACCTCGGCGAAGGGGCGATGGATCTCCTGGGCGCGCATGGCGCAGTCGTAAACCAGATGGTGTGCAGTCTGCTTGCCGAGGGTTTTCCCCGCTTCAAACATAATTTTTTCCGACAACAGCAGGCCGTTTTGCAGCTGCAGGTTGCTGAGCATTTTCGCCTCGTTAACCCGCAGCCCTTTCAGCACGCCGATGGCGGTCTGAAGCTGGGCGCTGAGGTAGAGGCAGATCTCCGGCAGGGCGATCCATTCCGCGCGCCAGCTCATGGCGTCACGCTCGTGCTCAACATGCATCGATTCATAAATCAGCGCCGCACTGCGGCGTACTGGCGGCGTCAGGCTGGCCAGCCCTTCCAGCAGCGCCGGATTACGTTTATGGGGCATGGTGGTCGAGCCAATCTTACCGGCGCTGAACGGCTCTTCGATTTCGCCGATTTCACTGCGCATCAGGTTGTAAAGTTCATTGCCGATTTTGCCCAGCGAGCCGCTGATCAGCACCGCCACCGAGGCGAATTCGCTAAAGCGATCCCGTGCGGCCTGCCAGCCGATGGTGGGCGTTTGCAGGCCGAGGAGGGTTAGCGCACGGCGTTCAACCGCCGGGCCGACCTCGCCAAGGGCGGCATAGGTACAGACGGCCCCGCTGATATTGCCCGTCAGTACCCGGGGGCTGATTTCCTGCAGCCGGGTCAGGTGACGCAAAAACTCATCCAGCCAGACGGCCACTTTAAAGCCGAAGGTGGTCGGCTGGGCCTGCATACCGTGGGTACGCCCGGCAATCGGGGTGTGCTGATGGCGCTCGGCCAGGGCGCGCAGGGCGCGGGCCACTTCGACCGTATCGCGGCGTACGATCGCCAGCGCTGACTTGAGCTGCAGCACGGTGCCAGTATCAACAATATCCTGAGTGGTCGCGCCATAGTGCAGGTATTCGCCCGCGTCGCCGCACTGCTCCTGCAGGGCGGTCAGGGTCGGCATAAAGGAGTGCTTCATGGTGGCCGCCTGACGGGCGATATCGGCGGGATCCAGCGCGTCAGCACTGGCGCGTTCGGCGATGCTCTGCGCCGCCGACTGCGGGATCACGCCCAGCTCACCCTGGGCCACTGCCAACGCCACCTCGACGGCAACGTGCTGCGCCAGCCGGTTTTTCTCCGACCAGACGTCGCGCATTTCAGGGGTTGAGAAATTATTACCAATTAACAGAAAGTCGATAGGATGGGATGCCATGAAGTGTACGCCTGTTATTAACCAGGTTATTTCCTGAGGGAGATATTTTGTTTCATCGTCTTCTTCAGGGTATTTAAATGCAAGCGCTTTGCCACCTTATCTGGTTTTTATCTATAGATAGCACAAATAATGAAAATGAAAGCCGTTACGGTAGATTGCACATTATTATTAATACCGTAGCATGAGTGCATTCTCTTTAATTTATCGCGCTGCCGATAACCTATTATTATGGACAGGACCATGCTGGCAATTAAATCACCGGAGACTTATCACCATCAGGCCGGGCTGCGCCATGAGGCCGGAAAAATCATTGCCGGTCTGGGGCAGACGGTTTTACTGATCGCCAGCCCGCAGGCCTGGGCGCGAACCGGTCCGGCGCTGGAGACGAGCCTGCGTCAGCATGGCGTGCGTTGGCAGGTCGATATTATGGATGGCGAGTGCTCGGAGGCGACGATTGCCCGGTTGACTCAGCGTGCCGTTGAGCTGGATGCCAGCCTGGTGCTTGGCGTCGGCGGCGGGCGGGTGCTGGACACCGCCAAAGCGGTGGCTAACGGGCTGCCGCAGACGGAATCCGTCACCTTTCCGACCATCGCGGCAACCTGTGCAGCCTGGTCGCCGCTGAGCATTATTTATGACGATGCCGGGCGCTATCAGCGCCGTCTGCTGCTGGATAAACTCCCGAAAGCGGTGCTGGTGGACAGCGAGATTATTGCCGCCTCCGACGTGCGCTACCTGAAGGCGGGCATCGTGGACGCGCTGGCAAAATGGTATGAGTTTGCCCCGTATCAGCGGCTGGAGCCGGTCAGCCTGGCCCTTAATCTGAAGGTGCAGACCGCTCGTCAGGCGCTGGAAACCTTCCGTCAGCACGGGGCGCAGGCGCTGCACGATAACCAGCAGGGCGTGGTCAGCGAAGCCCTGACTCAGGTGATTGATGCCGCCATTGCGATGGCCGGAATGGCCAACAGTATCCGCGAAGACAAGCCCACGCCGGGCGTGGCGCACGCTATTCATAACCGTCTGACCTGGGAGCCAGCGCTGCACGGCTGGCTGCACGGGGAGAAGGTTGGCTACTGTCTGCTGGTCCAGTCCCTGCTTGAGCGGGGCGACGCCGGACCGGACCCGGAGCTGCTGGCGTTTCTGCGTCAGTACGATATGCCGCTCACCCTGGCGCCGCTCAGCGCCGCGGCGTTTGCCGATATCGCCCGTGACGTGGCGCTTTCTCCGGCGGCGGCAAAACGGCTGCCGTTCGATGTCTCTCCCGGCGCGATTGAGCGTGCGCTGCACGCCAGCCATCACGCCTTCTGAGGAAAGTGGCCGCCGGATTTATAGCGGCCGGGCCGGGTCCAGATCGATAAACTGCTGCCAGCTCACCGCATCCACAGAGATACCTTCGACGCTGCGACGGGCGTAGTGGCGCGCCTCCGGCTCGCCGGGGATTTGCGCCTCGCCGCCGGAAGAGTGGATCCATGCCAGCTGGGCTTCCACCTCCTGCTGATACTGCTCTCCGGCCCCTAAACGCAGAGGGTCGATAAGAATCGACAGCATATTATTGATAATGCCGGGACGCGGCGGGAAGCGGTGGCTCTCGGTCTGGCCGCCGGTCAGTGCGGCCCCCAGCAGGGTACAGATTAACGACAGCCCGGCCCCTTTGTGACCGCCGAAGGCCAGCAGGGAACCACGTGGCTCCTGCATCAGGCTGCCTGCATCGGTGGTGGGATTGCCGAGATGATCCACCGCACAGCCTTCCGGCAGCGGGCGGCCCTCATTCCAGGCAATGCGCGCTTTATTCCCGGCGATAGCGCTGGTGGCGAAATCGAGGATCACCGGATCGCCCTTAGCACGCGGAATACCGACGCAGAGCGGGTTGGTTCCCAGCCGCGGCTGCTGCCCGCCAAAGGGCAATACCGCCGACGGGGCGCTGACGTTGGCGAAGTGCAGGGACACCAGACCGGCTTCCGCCACCTGTTCCGCCCAGGCCCCGATACGCCCCAGGTGATGCGCTTCGGCAATGCCGATGATGGCAACCCCGTAGTCCCGCGCCCGCTGAATACCCGCTTCCATCGCTTTCTGGCCCAGCACCTGGCCGAAGCCGCGCTGGCCGTGAAAAGAGAGCAGCGCGCCCTCATCGCGAAGCAGGCGAAGTTCGCCACGGGGATTGAGATCCCCGGCCTCAATGGCCTGAATATAGCGGGGCAGCAGGGTGACGCCGTGGGAATCGTGGCCTTTTAGCGAAGCCTCGACCAGGTTATCCGCCACCTGACGGGCGGTATCGGCGGGGGTATCCACCCGCAAAAGATGGTGCTGCAACAGCGTTCGTAGCTGCTGCGCGCTGAGTACCGGCATAGGGGTAACCTTATCGGGTTAAAATAAATCTGAGTCCCGACTATAAACAGAATGGTTTTTTAACATAACCATGAAAAATAACTTAGCTGTGCCAGCTGGCGGCAATAGAGGCTTATTCCCGGAATGGGTATATGCAATGCTAATTAAATCATTTCTGTTTTGCGGGTAATATCGCCAATGTTTTCCCTTTAGCCAAATATCTCCGGGAAAATAGATGAAAAAGCGTCAGCCGATCCTGGCCGGAATGGCCATTACCGTGACCCTCGCGACATTCAGCGGTGGGGTGCAGGCGGAAGGGAAAATAAGTATTGCGCAGCAGTTTGGTATTGGTTATCTGATCCTCGACGTGGTGCGGGACCAGAACCTGATTGAAAAAGAGGGCCAAAAAGAGGGGCTGGAGATTGCGGTAGACTGGCGCACCCTTTCCGGCGCGACGGCCATGAACGAGGCGCTGCTCTCCGGCGCGCTGGACGTGGCCTCTGCCGGAGTTCCGCCGCTGCTGACGCTCTGGGATCGCACCCACGGGCGGCAGAACGTCAAAGCGATTGCCTCGCTCGGCTCGATGCCTAACTACCTGCTCAGCAACAATCCGGCGGTAAAAAGCGTCCGCGACCTGAGCGATAAAGACCGTATTGCCGTCCCCGCTGCCGGAGTGGGCTTCCAGTCCCGGACCCTGCAAATCGAAACCGCGAAACTCTACGGCAATGCCGACTTTAAGCGTTTCGACCGCATCAGCGTCAGCCTGCCGCATCCGGACGCCAGCGCGGCGCTGATTGCCGGAGGTTCGGAGATCAACACCCACTTCTCCAGTCCGCCGTTCCAGTATCAGGCCCTGGAGCATGACAATGTACATAAGATCCTCAGCTCCTATGACGTGCTGGGCGGACAGGCGACCTTTAACGTGCTCTACACCACGCAGAAATTCCACGATGAAAACCCGAAAACCTACCGGGCGTTTTATCGCGCGCTGAGCGAGGCGGCGAAGATTATCAACGCCGATAAAAATGCCGCAGCGGAAACTTACATCCGCGTTGAGAAATCGCGCCTGCCACTGCCGCTGGTGCAGAAAATCGTTAACGACCCGGAAATCAGCTTTACGGTATCGCCAGAGCGGACCTTTGTTTACGCCGAAAAGCTCCAGGAGCTGGGCGTTATCAAAAACAAAGCCGGGTCCTGGAAAGACTATTTCTTTAACGAGGCCTGGGAAAATCCCGGCAGCTAACCCGAAGCAGGAGGGCATATGCCACAGGCGACCACGATTGAGCCGCTGCTGCAGGTCAGGCAGCTGGATATTGAGTACCGCACCCGCGAGCGGCGAGTGCGGGCCACCCACGACGTCAGTTTTGACGTCTGGCCGGGAGATCGTTTTATCCTGCTCGGTCCCTCAGGCTGCGGCAAGTCGAGTCTGCTAAAAACCGTAGGCGGTTTTATTAAACCTCTGCGCGGGGAAATGATTCTGGAAGGGCAGGGCATCAGCGATCCCGGCCCGGACAGGATGATGGTCTTTCAGGAGTTCGACCAGCTCCCGCCGTGGAAAACGGTGCTGGAGAACGTCATGTTCCCGCTGCTGGCCAGCCGTAAGGCTCGACGTGCCGAGGCGCGTGAACAGGCGCTGCATTTCCTCAATAAGGTCGGGCTGGCCAGCTTTGCCGATGCTCTGCCGCACACGCTTTCCGGCGGCATGAAGCAGCGGGTGGCTATTGCCCGTGCCCTGGCGATGCGCCCGCGGATGCTGCTGATGGATGAGCCTTTTGCCGCGCTGGATGCCCTGACCCGGCGAACCATGCAGGAGGAGCTGCTGGCCCTGTGGGAAGAGGAGCGCTTTACGCTGCTCTTTGTCACCCACTCTATTGAAGAGGCGCTGGTGGTCGGCAGCCGTATCCTGGTGCTCTCGCCCCATCCTGGCCGGGTACGCGCCGAGCTGAACTGCCACCAGTTTGGCCTGAATGATTTCGGCAGCCCCGCCTTTCAGTCGGCGGCGAGCCATATCCACCAGCTGCTGTTTCCGCCTGCGATAAGCACGCCGTCACCCTCTGTAAATCAGGAGCTGGATTATGCCATTGCCACCGTTCATTCGTCCTGAATACGAGCGTACCCTGACCCCGCTGCGCGATGTCGCCGTCGACGAAGCGCTGCCGCTCTCCCGACGACTATGGAACCAGACCTGGCTGCGCAAAGGCGTGGTGGTGGTACTGGTGCTGGCCCTGTGGGAAGCGGCGGCCCGCTATCAGCAAAACGACCTGATGCTGCCCGGGGTTGTGGATACCCTGCGGGCGTTTATTGAGGATATGCGCAGCGGCGAGCTGCCGGAGAAGATCGTTAATTCTCTGAGTACCCTGCTGAAAGGGTATCTGATCGGCAGTGCGCTGGCGCTGGTGGCCAGTGCTCTGGCGATCACCACCCGATTTGGCCGCGACCTGCTCAGCACCTTAACGGCGATGCTGAATCCGCTCCCGGCGATTGCGCTACTGCCGCTGGCGCTGCTGTGGTTCGGGCTGGGCAACGTCAGCCTGGTGTTTGTGCTGGTTCACTCGGTGATGTGGCCCATTGCGCTGAATACCTGGTCGGGGTTTAGCAGCGTGCCGGAAACCCTGCGTATGGCCGGGCGTAACTATGGCCTGAGCGGCCCGCGCTATGTTCTGACGATCCTGATCCCGGCTTCGCTGCCGTCGATCCTCTCCGGGCTGAAAATTGGCTGGGCCTTTGCGTGGCGCACATTGATTGCCGCCGAGCTGGTGTTTGGTGCCTCCAGCGGCGAGGGCGGGCTGGGCTGGTATATCTTCCAGAACCGCAATGAACTCTTTACCGACCGGGTATTTGCCGGGCTGGCGACGGTGATTATTATCGGCCTGCTGGTGGAGGGCGTGGTGTTTTCGACCCTGGAGAAGGCGACGGTTAAGCGCTGGGGAATGCAGCGTTAAAGCAGGCTTCGGGTCACCGGGAAAATGGGAAAGAAAAAGCGGGCGCCGTTACCGGTACCCGCCTGAATCATCAGAAAGCTTCCCACTCAGCATCGCTGCTGCGTGCTTTACCCGCACCTGTAAGCGCCGGGCTTTTGGCTGCGGTTTTGACTTTTCGCGCCTGCGGCTGGCCCGCGCCCGGTGCATCACCCGGCAGCTTAAAGACCGAAACGACTTCCGTTAAGCGATAAGCCTGTTCTTCCAGAGAAGCGGAGGTGGCGGAAGACTGCTCCACCAGCGCGGCGTTCTGCTGAGTTACGCTGTCCATCTGAGAAATGGCCGTCCCCACCTGAGAAATGCCTTTGCTCTGCTCCGTTGAGGCGGAGGCGATTTCACCCATAATGTCCGTCACGCTGGTGACCGATTTGAGGATGTTATCCATCGACTCGCTGGTCAGAGAGACCTGCTGATAGCCGTTGTTGACGTTAGTGACGGACTCGTCGATCAGCGTCTTAATCTCTTTCGCCGCACCGGCACTGCGCTGGGCCAGGTTACGCACTTCGCTGGCGACCACGGCAAAGCCACGACCCTGCTCACCGGCACGGGCAGCTTCGACCGCAGCGTTCAGCGCCAGGATATTGGTCTGGAAGGCGATGCTGTCGATCACATTGATGATATCGGTGATCTTCTGCGAGCTGCTGGTGATGTTTTTCATGCTGTCGATCACCGACTGCACCATCTCTTCACCTTTGTTCACCGCCGTGGAGGCGGCTTTTGCCAGCACGCTGGCTTCACTGGCGTTATCGGCGTTCTGCTTAACGACCGCGCTCAGCTCTTCCATGCTGGCTGCGGTTTCGGTGAGCGCGGCTGCCTGCTCTTCGGTACGGGAAGATAAATCGGTGTTCCCGGCAGCAATTTCGCTGGCGCCCTGGTAAATATCCCCGGCGGTATTGCGGATCTGGCTGACGGTCTTCACCCAGTTGGACTGCATGGTGTCGAGGAAGGGAATAAGCTGCCCGACCTCGTTCTTGCCAAGATCCTGAGTCGGCTTATCCAGCTTGCCTTCGGAGAGCACCTGCAGATGGTTTTTGACCCACTCCAGCGAGCGGCCCATAAACAGCGCCAGGTAACGTTCGGTCAGGAACAGCACCACCAGACCGAGGACCATCGCAATAATAATGATGGTCCGCGACAGGGAAACCCAGCCGCCAATACGGTCGTTTGCCGCCGCTTTGAGCTGCTGGATCTCCTGATTATAAGCGACGATCGCCTCGGTAAAGCCGGTGCGCAGCGGGTTATATTTCTCATTCGCCAGGCGGGTAAAACCGTCAGCGTTGTTGGCTTTGACCGCCTCAAACATCGGTTTGATGCCCTCGTTAAAGAGGGTCAGGGAGCTGTTGTAAATATTATCGATATTGGCGCTGCTGATATTGGCGTGGTCCGTGACCTTAAAGGCATCCAGCCCGCCCTGGAGAAAGTCGATGTCCTTGCCGATTTGCGTCAGGGTTTGCTGGCTGTTGGCGGTATCGCCGTTGGCCTGCAGAACCATCGCCCGGTCCATCGCCAGCTTGACCTGATAGTAGCGATCGCTGGCATTATTGATGATATCGCCGTTCACCTGCTGGACGTTGGTCAGGGCGATCTCTTTGGTCAGACTGCTTAACGAGTGCAGGGAAAAGAACGATACCCCACCCCAGATCAGCGTGAAAATAATTAAAATAGCCATCATGACCACTTTAATTCTGAGACTACTCACTAATTGCATATAAAACCCCGGTAAATGTTGCTTAATGAATGCAGTACAGGAACCTCGATAAATAAAAAACGGTGATAACACCGAAGCCGTGAAAAAAACGGCCTACAGCTTCATCGGCGCGAATGGTTTTTTTGTTAAGAACAAAAAGGTATTAGAAATTAATGCTTTTCCAACAAAGAACATAGCGGTTACTGCGCGGAGGTCGGTCCTGTAAACGGTGCGGATAAATATAATGTATGCGATCTGTGATATTTATCATCAGCAAGGTGAGGGGCATCATCATAATAAAAAGATCTGCTGTTGTTATTCTCTGTTATTAAATTTGTCAGAGCCTGGCCATTATTATCAAAAAAAATGAACAGGTCCGGGTTATCTGCTGCCTCGCTATGGAAATAAAGAATATAAGTCATGCTTTTTCGTTGTTAGACAGCGGGCGGAAAGCAGCCTTATCTTTTGTCATGATTTGTCAGTTTTCGACGCAATTCTTTGATGAGGGAACGCTTTTGGCCAGCTTACTGAATGCATTAACGACGAAACCCACGCGCTTTACCCTTGCGCTGAAAATCGCGCTGCTCGGCAGTGCTATAGCGTTTAATCCTGTCGCCCTCGCCGATGAGATCAAAACGGGCATTACCCCGGCGACGGATGCCAGCCAGGTGCCTGCGGCGGCAAAATTGCGCAAGGACACCATCGTTGCGGGGATCTCCGAGCCGCAGGGGATTTTTAACCCCTACTTTTTTGTGAATGGCTGGGATGAAAACGTCACCAACGTGATTTTCTCGCGGCTGATCGACTGGGACAGCCACGGCAACCTGGTTCCGGGTCTGGCGGAAAGCTGGACGGTCAGCGCTGACGGCAAGACCTATACCATTAAGCTGCGCCCGAACCTGACCTTCAGCAACGGCTCCCCGCTGAGCGCCGAAGACGTTGCCTTTACTCTCAGCGTACTGTACGACCCGAAATACGACGGTGATATCGATATTACCCAGGCCAATATCGCAGGTGGCGCGGAGTACAAGGCCGGAAAAGCCGACAGCGTCAGCGGCCTGAAGGTTATCGACCCGTTAACGATTCAGGTCACGACGACCCAGCCAGGCGCGACGACCCTGTCTAAAATCGGCGGCCCGGTACTGTCTAAGGCGTACTACGGAAAAGAGTATCAGCGCGGCAATCTGGACTATCTGCGCACCCTGCACGGCAAACCGCTGGGTAACGGCCCTTATGTCTATGAGAAGTACATTCCCGGTCAGGAGATCCGCTTCCACGCCAATACCCATTTTTATCGCGGGACACCACCGACGCCGCGCTTTATCTACCGGATAACCAACCCGTCGACCAACTTCCAGCTGTTCCAGACCGGTGAGACGGATTACGACGCCTTTACTTCGCGCCCGGATGATATTGAACAGCTTCAGCTGCTGGGCTTTGCCAATATCAATCTCTACGGCTCCAGCGACTACAGCGAAGTGGAATTTAACGTCCGGCGTCCGGCACTGCAGGATGTGAAGGTCCGTCAGGCGCTGATTTACGGTCTCGACAGGCAGAAACTGATCGACGTGGTTTATCAGGGCTACGGCAAGGTGGCGATTGAGCCGATTGCGCCGATCTCCTGGGCCTGGAACCCGGAAGGCGTGAATCCCTACAAATATGACAAAGCCCTGGCGGAGAAGCTGCTGGATGAAGCGGGCTGGAAGCCGGGACCGGACGGGATCCGCGTCAAGGACGGCAAACGCCTGGAACTGACCCTGCTGGTGAGCAAAAAAGTGCTTAATGATGCGCTGATCCCCATTGCCAAAGAGAACTGGAAGCAGATCGGCGTGGTGCTGAAGCCGCAGGTGGTGGATTTCAACGCCCTGATGGCCCAGCGTAAATCGGGCAACTATGACCTGGCCTCCTTTAGCACCAGCACCCTGAACGATCCGCATGACGGGGTCTGGGATTTCTACAGCAGCGAAGCGAAAGAGTCGGGCTATAACAATCCTCAGGTCGATAAGCTAATTGACGCCGGTAACGCAGAGCTGGACGTGGAAAAACGCAAACCGATTTATCACCAGCTCTACAAAGTGCTGGCGGACGATCCGCCGGTGATCCTGCTGGGCTATCGTCAGATCCTGTCGGCGAGCAGCGCCCGCGTCACCGGTTTTAAACCGGATATCTATAACGGACTGACCGGCAGCCTGCCGGATGTGAAGATTGTTAAGTAACTCAGCCATACTCGCAGCGGCCCGTGATAAGCGGGCCGCTGCCGTGAGAACCTGATGCGAAATTTTATTCTGCGGCGTCTGCTGCAAACTCTGCCGATGCTGTTTCTTGCCTCGTTTATCATCTTTATGCTGTTTGCCAAAACGCCCGGCGACTTTATCGACGGCAATATCACTCTTACCGTGGCGCGTGCCGCCGAGCTGAAGGCCATCTACGGCCTCGACCAGCCTTTGTTGACCCGCTATCTCCACTGGCTCGGCCAGCTGCTGCAGGGCGATCTGGGTTTCTCGCTCCAGTATCAAATCCCGGTCAGTACGCTGCTGAACCAGTACATCTGGAACTCCTTTCTGCTGGCATCGGTGGCGCTGGTGTTCTACTGGGGAATTGGGCTGACGGTGGGCGTGGTGTCGGCCCTGAGGCCAAACTCGGCGTTTGATTATTTGGTCAGCGTGCTGGTGTTTGCCGCCATGTCATTCCCCACCTTTTTCCTCTGCCTGCTGCTGATCAAATGGTTCGCGGTGGATCTGCACTGGCTGCCGGTGGGCGGTATGACCAATACCGGCAGCGACGAGAGCGGCTGGGCGTGGGTGATGCAGGTGGCGGCGCATCTGGTGCTGCCGGTGCTGGCGCTGGTGATGCTGCAGGCGGGGAGCCTGACCCGCTATGTCCGCGCCAGCATGCTCGACGTGGTGAAGATGGATTTTATCCGCACCGCGCGCGCCAAAGGGCTGCGCGAGCGCACGGTGATCCTCAAGCACGCCCTGCGCAACGCGCTGCTGCCGATTATCACCCTGCTGGGCTTTGAGCTGCCGGGGCTGTTCTCCGGGGCCATTATCACCGAGAAAGTCTTTAACTGGCCGGGCGCAGGGCATATTCACATCGACTCGCTGGCTGCCCGTGACTACCCGGTGCTGATGGGGTTTACCCTGTTTCTGGCGGTACTGACGATTCTGGGTAATCTGCTTGCCGATATTTTCTACGCGTGGGCCGATCCACGCATTCGGGTGAGGTCATAATGCTGAGCACCCTGTTTTCGACCCGTCGCCTGCGTAAGGCGACGCTTCCTGCGCTGGCCCAGGCAACGCCTTCCCCCTGGCGTCAGGCCTGGCAGGCGCTGCGCCGCAACCGGCTGGCGATGCTGTGCCTGCTTCTGCTGGTGGTGATGGCCGTCTGGTGCGTGCTTGGTCCCATCTGGTCGCCGTGGAAGGATGATGCCACCGATGCCCTGATGATCAACAAGCCGCCTGGCGCAGAGCACTGGCTGGGCACCGATTTTCTCGGGCGCGACGTCTATACCCGTCTGCTGCTGGCCGGACGGATCTCGCTGATTATCGGTCTGCTGACCATGCTGCTGTCGGTGGCGCTGGGCTATCTGCTCGGGGCGCTGTCTGGCTATACGGGCGGGCTGACCGATAAGCTGATTATGCGCCTGGCGGATCTGGTGATGACCATCCCCAGTCTGCCTCTGCTGATTGTCGCAGGCGCCATGCTCTCGGAGCTGGATTTCTCCCCGGAGTCGCGAGTCTGGATGGTGGTGATTATGCTCAGCCTGCTGGAGTGGCCGAAGCTGGCCCGGCTGGTACGCGGCCAGATCCTCTCCCTGCGCGAGCGTGATTTTATGCTGGCGACCCGGGTGCTGGGCCTCTCTCCACGGCGGCGTCTGTTTGGCCATCTGCTGCCCAACACCGTGCCCATTCTGGTGGTGATGGCCACCATGGCGGTGGCCAACGCCATTCTGACCGAATCGGCGCTAAGCTATCTCGGCCTTGGCGTGGTGCCGCCCACGCCCTCCTGGGGCAATATGATGGACGCCGCCAACAGCCTGATCGACTTTCAACGTCGTCCCTGGCTGTGGATGCCGCCCGGCATCGCCATTTTTATCACGGTGATCGCCATTAACGTCCTGGGTGACGCCCTGCGTGATGCGCTCGATCCGAAAATGAAGCGGGGGCTGAAATGACCTCACCCTTAATTCACTTTGACCGCCTTTCCGTCTCTTTTGCGGCGGAGCAGGGCCGGGTCCACGCCGTGCAGGGTGTGTCGTTTTCGGTACTGCCGGGGCAGACCCTGGGCATCGTTGGCGAATCCGGCTGCGGCAAAAGCGTAACGGCCATGGCCCTGATGGGCCTGTTACCGCCTCAGGCGGCGCGTATCGACGGCGGAGACATTACCTTCCAGGGCCAGAATCTGCTCGGGCTGAAGCCCGCGCAGATGGCCGACCTGCGTGGTAATCAGCTGGCGATGATTTTTCAGGAGCCGATGACCGCGCTCAACCCGGTGCTGACTATCGGGGAGCAGCTCTGTGAGCCATTAATCCGCCATCGCGGCCTGTCGGCGAAAAAGGCCTGGCAGCAGGCGATTACGCTGATTAACGAGGTCGGCCTGGCGCGGGCGGAAAGCCTGATGACCGCGTATCCGCACCAGCTCTCCGGAGGGATGCTGCAGCGCATTATGATCGCCATGGCACTGAGCTGTAAGCCGCAGTTGCTGATTGCAGACGAACCCACGACTGCCCTCGACGTGACCGTGCAGGCACAGATCCTGCGCCTGCTGCGGGATCAGGCCCGGGCGCATCATATGGCCCTGATGCTGATCACCCACGATCTGGGCGTGATCGCCCAGATGGCGGAGTACGTGGTGGTGATGTACGCCGGGCGCATTGTCGAGCAGGGACCGACCGCCGACGTTCTGCGCCAGCCGCTGCATCCGTATACCCGCGGTCTGATCGCCTCCCGGCCGGTGCCCGGCGAGCGTCGCCGCAGGCTCTATTCTATTCCCGGCCAGGTACCGGATCTGGCGGATCTGCCGCCGTACTGCGCCTTTACCGACCGCTGCGAGCGGGCAACGGAGCGCTGCCGTCAGGGGATCCCTGGGCTTGTGGGCCAGACGCGAAAAGCGGCGTGTTTTTACAGTGGGCTTGAGTCATGAACAGTGAATATGTAATTGAAGTGGATGGGCTGAAAATGCACTTTCCCCTGCGTGACGGACTGTTTGGTCAGGAAACCGGCCAGCTACGGGCGGTCGACGGCGTCAGCTTTAAGATCCGTCAGGGCACCATTTTTGGCCTGGTCGGCGAATCCGGCAGCGGTAAAACCACCGTCGGGCGCACCCTGCTCGGGCTTTATGATAAAACCGCCGGGAGCGTCAGATATCGCGGTCGGGCGCTGGAAAATCTGACGGCGAAAGAGTTCAGGGCACTGCGTCCGAAAATGCAGCTGGTGTTCCAGGATCCCTACAGCTCCCTGAACCCGCGTATTCGTATCGGCGACGCCATCGGCGAAGCGATGCTGGAGCATAAGCTCTGCACCCGGGCGGAGTTGCGGGACAAGGTTATCGAGGTGATGAAGATTTGCGGCCTGGCGCCGCAGCACTACAATCGTTTTCCCCATGAGTTTTCCGGTGGCCAGCGTCAGCGGATCGGCATTGCGCGAGCGCTGATCCTGAACCCGGACTTTATTATCGCCGACGAGCCGATTTCCGCCCTCGACGTCTCGATTCAGGCGCAGATCATCAATCTGTTTGCCGATCTGCGCGACGAGCGCGGCGTGACCTTTCTGTTTATCTCCCACGATCTCGGCGTGGTGGAGCATCTGTGCGACGACGTGGCGGTGATGTATCTCGGGCAGCTGGTAGAAACCGCCAGCCGGGATGCGCTTTTTAGCCGACCCCTGCACCCCTATACCCGGGCTCTGCTGGCAGCCGTTCCTACAATGGACCCGGACAGCGAGCCGGTTGAGGTGGTGAGAGGTGAAATTCCCGACCCGTCACGCCCGCCGTCGGGGTGCCGCTTTTCCTCCCGCTGCCCGCAGGCCAGCGCGCGCTGTCACCAGGAGATCCCGGCGCTTCGGGAGGTGGGGGATGCACACCGAGTGGCCTGCCATCTGGTCGACGGGACTAATGACCGTACTTAAGGTTATAACCGAGGGTGTCGCCGGTGGTGTCGTATTCGCGGAAGTTGTAGATCAGCGGCTTCCATTTTGCTGAGTCGACGGTGTCATCCTCATTCAGCAGGCCGGTGTCGATCCAGGTATGGACGATATCCAGCTCGGCAAGGATAAAGCGGCCCTTATCGGTGGTGCCGACCAGCTTACACTCGGCCTGAATAGGGCACTCGGCGATGCGCGGTGGGGCAACGGCCGTGGAGGCTTCCGTATTCAGCCCGGTTTTGGCGAGCTTATCGTGGCAAATCTCCACGCCCCATTTGATCTGACCTTCGGACAGACTATCGCCGCCCGTCAGCCTGCCGATGGCTTCGACTTTTTGCCACAGAGAGGGGTCGGGTATGTTGATCACCACGTCGGAACCGGCCAGCAAGTTAGCGTGCGTTTTGCCGCCTTTACTGATACCAATAATAATTTTATCGCCCAGCGAAATAGAAGAGGAGGCTGCACAAACGTTAACATTGCCGTTATTATCGTCCGTTGTGGTGACGAGGAATACCGGGAATCCGTAATAGAAAGAGCTGAGTTTTACATTCTTTTTCATATCTGAATAACCCT
>DATEKR010000374.1:0-3492 GCA_035277345.1 Enterobacteriaceae bacterium | reverse complement strand
CTTGCCGGTCACCAGCCCGACCTGCGACAGCTCAAGTCGGCGCAGCAGATCGAGGACCTCAATCACTTTCTGGTACTGCACCACCTGGTCACCGCGGACGATCACCGGGAAGGCCGGATTCAGCGCTTTCTCACTGCGCAGGCGATCTTCCAGCTCCGGCAGCGTCACCGGATACGCATCGAGAAACACCTGCCCGACGTCGTTAATCGAGATCGCTTTGGTTTTCGGCTGGGACAGGGAGACCGACGATGAGGCCTTCGGCAGATTGACCTGAATCCCGGCAATCTGGGCGGTGGCGGTGAGGATAAACATCACCAGCACCACCATCAGCACGTCCACCAGCGGCGTGACGTTGATGCTGTCAACCGCCGCGCCTTCGTCGTCGTCAGTTAATGAAGATAAGGAAGCCATGGTGTTTCTCCTCAGGTAGCCGATCCGACCGGGATCGGCGGGCTGTGGGGTTCAGGGGAAGAAGGCACATCAGAGATGCGGCCTGGGGCATGGTTCTCCGCCAGACGGGCGATAAACTCATCGACGAAAATGCGCATATCCGCGCCAATCTCTTTGTTGCGACCGAGAATGCGGTTGTAGCCAAACAGCGCGGGGATCGCCACGAACAGGCCTGCCGCCGTAGCCAGCAGCGCCGCCGCCATACCCGGAGCAATCGCGTTGATGTTAACGTCGCCCGCCATCGCCGTGCCGAGGAATACCACCATGATGCCGAGCACCGTGCCGAACAGGCCGATATAGGGCCCACCCGCGATAGCATTAGAGAGCGCGCCCATTTTTTCCCCCAGCAGGCGCATTTCGCGGGTGCGCATGGCATCCATCGATACGCGCACCGTTTCGAGGGTTTCGCTGCTCACTACCGACACATCAACGCCCTGCTCACGACGGACGCGGATCTCATTGACACCCACTTCGTACAGCCGCCAGAGCGATGAGTCGTTGAGCTTTTCGCGGGCCTGCGAGTCATCCGCCAGCATCTCCAGCCTGGTGCCGACTCTGGCGAAAGCATCCCGGAAAGCTTCATTGTTTGTCAGCAGATGGCGAGTGCGTCTGTTTTTGCCAATCATGATTATCCATGTCTGCACCATCATGAAGGCCAGGATCACCAGCACAATCCAGGCGTCGAACGGCACCGATTTAAGCAGGAAAGTCAGTCCGCCGAGGTCAAATCCCGACTGCTGCTCATCCGCGCCGTACTCAATCAGGCGTGACTCACTCCCCTGCGCCGTGGCGTCAGCCAGCAGCACGGCCGCCGGACGGGCGATTTTTGAGAGCCGCACTTCATCGATAGCGCCGTTAAACGCGCTGTATACCACCGCTGGCGCAGCCGCCACCTCAGCGCCGTCAACAGCCGGTGCTGTCTCTGCCCCTGTCGCAGGCGCGGTCGCTTCAGGCTGTGCAGGGATGGCGACATCACCGCCCAGCGCGGCGGCCGAGTTCAGCGCCGGAAGCGTAGCCACCAGCGTTGAGCTCTGGCGACCCTGGAGATAAAGCGCTATCTGTCGGGCATCCGCGGTCACCGCAAGATGCTGCCAGACTCCCGGTGCCAGCGGCTGCCCCGGTTCGCTGCGCGCGCCGTTCACCTCAATAAAAGGGACACCCTGGCTTACGCCAATCAGCACGCTGTTGCCCGCGTCCCGCCGGGCGTAAATCAGCTGTTCGCCACTCGCCTCATCCTGACGAACCCAGGCGCTGAAGGTGAACTCTCCCCCGGCACTCTGCGCCAGGGAGGGGGAAGCAGGCAGCATCAAGGGCTGAGCGCCGGTGAGCAGCAAACCGCGTCCAATTACGCTGTCCACCGCCGAACCACCGGTGGTCTGGGCATGGTTACCGTAGGCGGTACTGTCGCGCGGTGGCGCATCGGCCGCGCCGCTGAAGTGATACACCAGGCTGTAGTTGGGATCGAAGGTGGTTTGCCCGTTGGAGACCGCCGGGGCCTCCTCGTTGCCATAATAAAGACTCAGCTCCTGGCGTACCGACGCGTCGACCTGCGGCATATCCACCCAGATTGTCGCCATGCCCAGCAGCGGGTCGAAGCTCTCAATCTGATAGTTGAGGACGGTTTTTCCGTCGCCGGAGACAAAGCGCAGATCGGCCCCGTCCTGTTTGCCGCCTTCAAACGTAAAGTTGCCGGTGTGCAGACGAATTAATAGCGGCACACGCCCCACCGCCTGGGCGATATTGCCATTGTTCGGCGTGGTATCGACCGCGATCTGCTTACGATACTTCCACTCCTCCTGCCACCAGTCGGCAGCATGGACGATCGTGGGCAGGATAACGCTTGCCAGCAGGACAAGCGAACTGATGAGAGAACGTAGTGACATCGTCATAGCTCCGAAAGACTCGTAATGTTCAAAAACTGGCGCGCAGATTGAAGTTCAGGCGCGGGTCATACTGTTGCGTGTTGGGGCCGTCACGTAGCGGATAACCCCAGTCCAGCCCTGCCGAGAACCAGTCATAAATTCGCTGATTGGTCCCTATGCCCACGCTTGCCAGTCGGTAACGCGACTTCTGTTCAGGCAGAGGTTCCTGCAATTTCAGGCCAGCGGCTTCGGCAAAGGCATAGAAGCGCCACTCAGCGACGGGCCCGCCAACCCAGCTGGCGATCGATGGCGTACGCAGTTCGACGCCCACCACGTAGCCATCATCACCAGTGCTCTCTGCCGCGTAGTAGCCGCGCACGCTGGTTGCGCCGCCCGCCGAAAACTGTTCGTTGGAGACCAGCGGCCCGGAGGCGAACTGGAATCCCAGACGTCCGTGCAGCTGCCAGCGCTGCCAGAGATCCTGGGTATGACTGAGATTGCTTTTGAACAGCAGAAAACTGGGGTTCGCCAGCCAGCGTTTCTCATGAAACGTGCTGTCATCGCTGCCCAGGGAGAAGAAGCTGCGCGAGGCGCCCACCAGGCTGAGATCGATCATCGACTGGGAGGTTTCATCCGACCGCATGCCGTTATAGGCCAGAGTCAGCGGGGTGTAGCGAACAGGCACGTGCTGTTTATCACGGCCAAACTTCACGTCTTCGTCGAAATCCTTGAGTTCCAGACCAAAGGACATCGTGTGATACCAGCTGCCGACAGCCTCCGGACTCCAGGACGCCATCACGCCAACAGAGTGACCTTTACCCAGCACGTTAGTGCCGCCAACGGTGGCAATATCGCTGTCGCTGGTGTAGCCGGAGAAGTCCAGACTCCAGCGCGCATTCAGCGGCAGGGAGTATGAGGCAGAGATAACTTTGGCATCGTCCATTTTGCGCGGCGCGGTAAACCAGGTTATCGAGGCGCTGTGCGACTTTTGCCACAGATTGCCGTGGCTCAGCGTGGCCATCGCACGCAGGTTCGAGGTGTCGGCGCTGTAGTCGTTATTCAGCCCCAGACTCGCTCCCCAGGGGGTTTTATCCTCAACCTGCAAATCCACATCCATGGTTCCCGGCACCGTGCCGGGCTTCACGGAAGGGATAACCTGCCGATCGGGGGTTCGGTTCAG
>DATEKR010000373.1:0-5664 GCA_035277345.1 Enterobacteriaceae bacterium | reverse complement strand
CGGTGATGCATCTGCTTGGCGCCGTTTGCCTGTGGTTTGTGCCGCAGGCGCTGGTTGCCGAAAACGGCGCGCTTCTGATCGGTCTGCTGTTTGGCTATACCCTGTGCTATATGCCGACGCTGGCGCTGACCAACAATATTGCGTTCCACAGCCTGGCGAATATCGATAAAACCTTCCCGGTGGTACGCGTCTTCGGCACCATCGGCTGGATTGTCGCGGGGATCTTTATCGGCGTGACCGGCATTTCCGACACCACCGGTATCTTTACCCTGGCGGCGGCCTGTTCAGTGCTGCTGGCGATTTATAGCCTGACGCTGCCGCATACGCCGGCCCCGGCGAAAGGGCTGCCGGTTAAGCTGCGCGATCTGCTCTGTGCCGATGCCTTTGCGCTGCTGAAAACCCGTCACTTCTTTATCTTCTCCCTGTGCGCGACGCTGATCTCCGTCCCGCTGGGTACCTACTACGCCTATACCGCGTCCTTCCTTTCTGACGCGGGTGTGGCGGATGTCAGTACGGCCATGTCCTTCGGCCAGATGTCTGAAATCTTCTTTATGCTGGTGATCCCGCTGCTGTTCCGCCGTCTTGGCGTGAAGTACATGCTGCTGATCGGCATGCTGGCGTGGTTTGTACGCTACGCCATGTTTGCGATGGGCGTCAGTGAGGAAGGCCGTGCGCTGCTCTATCTCGGCATTCTGCTGCATGGCGTGTGCTACGACTTCTTCTTCGTGGTTGGCTTTATCTATACCGACCGCGTGGCGGGCGAGAAGGTGAAAGGTCAGGCCCAGAGCATGATCGTCATGTTTACCTACGGTATCGGGATGCTGCTCGGCTCGCAGATTTCCGGCGCGCTCTATAACCGAATTGTTGCCGGTCAGACCGTGCCGCAGGCGTGGGTGACCTTCTGGTGGATCCCGGCCGTGGCCGCCGCCGCAATCGCATTAATTTTCCTTTTCTCTTTCAAATACGATGAGAAAGAGCCTGAGTAATTGTTCGGAGGGGTTATGAAAACGATCAAGGGACCTGGTATTTTTCTGGCGCAGTTTATCGGGGGCCAGCCCCCGTTTAACTCGCTGGAAGGGCTGGCCGACTGGGCTGCGGGGCTGGGGTATAAAGCGCTGCAGATCCCCTGCAACCATAAGGCGATTTTTGACCTTGAGCTGGCGGCCAGCAGCCAGGCGTACTGTGACGAGGTGCGCGGTATTCTGGCTGAGCGCGGGTTAACCATTAGCGAGCTGTCGACGCATCTGGAAGGGCAGCTTGTTGCTGTACATCCTGCCTATGACGATGCCTTCGACGGCTTTGCGCCGCCTGCGGTACGGGGCAATCCGCAGGCGCGTCAGCGCTGGGCGACGCAGATGCTAATGCTTGCCGCAAAGGCATCGCAGAATCTGGGCCTTAGCGCCCACGCCACTTTCTCCGGAGCGCTGGCATGGCCCTATTTTTACCCCTGGCCGCCGCACAATGCGGCCCTGCTGGATGAGGCATTCCAGACTCTGGCCCGGCTCTGGCTGCCGATCCTCGATGCCTTTGATGAACACGGCGTGGATCTCTGCTATGAAATCCATCCCGGTGAGGATCTGCATGATGGCGCCACCTTTGACCGTTTCCTCGGGCTGGTGGATAACCATCCTCGCTGCAATATTCTCTATGATCCAAGCCATCTGCATCTCCAGCAGATGGACTACCTGGCGTTTATCGACATCTACCATTCGCGGATCAAAGCCTTCCACGTGAAGGATGCCGAGTTCCGCGGTAACGGGCGCAGCGGTGTTTATGGCGGCTACCAGCCGTGGCTAGACAGGGCGGGGCGCTTCCGTTCACTGGGCGACGGGCAGATCGATTTTAAAACCATCTTCAGCAAGCTCACCCAGTACGGCTATGACGGCTGGGCGGTGCTGGAGTGGGAGTGCTGCCTGAAGGACGCTGAAATCGGCGCGCGGGAAGGCAGTGAATTTATCCGTTGCCACATTATTCCCGTGTCGGGGCGGTCGTTTGATGATTTTGCCGCAGGCGGTGAGGTACGTTCATGATTCAGGTTGGCGTTATCGGGACCGGGTTTATTGGCCCGGCGCATATTGAGGCGCTGCGGCGCACGGGGATGGTTGAGGTGGTTGCGCTCTGCGACGTCTCGGACGAGGCAGCACAGGCCAAAGCCACCGAGCTGAATATTCCCCACGGCTACGGCAGCGTTGAGCAGCTGTTAGCCCATCCCGGCCTGCAGGTGGTGCATAACTGCACCCCGAACCACCTGCACGCGGCCATTAACCGGCAGATTATTGCTGCCGGTAAACATGTTTTTTCCGAAAAGCCGCTCAGCATGACGCCGGAAGAGGCGCGGGAGCTGGTGACCCTCGCGGAGCAGTCCGGCGTGATACACGGCGTCAGCTTTGTCTACCGCCAGTTTGCGATGGTGCAGCAGGCGGCCAGCATGGTGCGCAACGGTAGCGTCGGGCGGATTTTCTCCACCCAGGGCGGCTATCTGCAGGACTGGATGCTGCTGGAAACCGACTACAACTGGCGGGTGGACGCGGCTCTCGGCGGACGTTCGCGGGCGCTGGCGGATATCGGCTCCCACTGGTGCGATACCCTGCAGTTTGTCACCGGGCGACGGATTGTCGAGGTGATGGCCGACCTCTCCGTGGTCTGGCCTACCCGTAAAGCCAGCGTCGGCGGGGGGCAAACTTTTACCGGCGGGCAGACGGCTCAGCGTTTTGAAGATAAGGCGGTCACTACCGAAGACAGAGGCGCGGTGCTGCTGCGCTTCGACGACGGCAGCAAGGGCAGTTTCACCGTTTCCCAGGTGAGCGCCGGGCGTAAAAACCAGCTCACCTTTGAGGTCAACGGCAGCGACTGCTCTCTCGGCTGGGATCAGGAAGTGCCTCAGCGTCTGTGGATCGGCCATCGTCAGCAGCCCAACCAGTGGCTGAGCGACGATCCGGGCCTGCTCAATTCCGATGTGGCTGACCGGGCGCACTTCCCCGGCGGACATATCGAAGGCTGGCCTGACGCCTTCAAAAATATGATGCTACAGTTCTACCGTGCGGTGGCAACGGGCAAGATGCCAGCCGCAGGGCAGACGAGCTTCGCCTCCTTCCATGACGGGGCGGATGCGATGTATATCGTTGATGCCATAGTGGAAAGTCATCAGCAGCAGCGCTGGATAACCGTCGCGAGATAACGCGTTGCCCGTTCGCCGGGCAGCGCTTTTGTGATAGCCTGCGGTTATTGCGCTATTAGCAGGGTCTATCGTCCGTATGTCTATTCAGAAAATCGCCCGCCTGGCGGGGGTCTCGGTGGCGACGGTGTCGCGGGTGCTCAACAACAGCGACACCGTCAAAGCTGGCAACCGCGAGCGCGTGCTGCAGGCCATCAAGGAAAGTAATTACCAGCCTAATCTGCTGGCCCGCCAGCTGCGCACGGCCCGCAGCCAGATGATCCTCGTGATGGTGTCGAATATCGCCAACCCGTTTTGCGCGGAGGTGGTTAAAGGCATTGAAGAGCAGGCGGAGCGTAACGGTTACCGTATTCTGCTGTGCCATTCAGGCTCTGACGTCGAGCGCTCAAAGTCCGGGCTGACGCTGCTGTCGGGAAAAATCGTTGACGGCATTATCACCATGGACGCTTTCTCCCGGCTGACGGAGCTGGCAACCCTTATCGGCGACGCGCCCTGGGTGCAGTGTGCCGAATATGCCGACAGCGGGGCCGTTTCCTGCGTCGGGATCAACGATGTGGATGCCGCCCAGTCGGTGGTGAATCACCTGGCCGACGCGGGACGCCAGCGCGTTGCCTTGATCAATCACGATCTCAGCTACAAGTACGCCCGCCTGCGCGAACGGGGCTATAAAGCCGCTATTTATGCTAACGGGCTGGCTTATCAGACGGTAGAGTACGCCAGCGAGCTAAGCTCGTCGGCCGGTAAGGCGGCGATGGAGCAGCTGCTGGCGCAGGAGCCCAGACCCGATGCGGTATTTGCCGTGTCGGATACTCTGGCCGCCGGCGCGATGCGCGCCATTGCCCAGGCCGGGCTGCGTATTCCGCAGGATATTGCGGTGGTGGGTTTCGACGGAACGGAGCTCGCGGAGATGGTGTCGCCGCAGCTGACCACCATTGAGCAGCCTTCGCGGGAAATTGGCCGCCGGGCCGTCGAGCTGCTGCTGAATAAAATCGACAACCCCGACGGCGCGGCGGAACGCGTCATGATGGACTGGCGCTATATTTCCCGCGCCAGCGCCTGACGATTACGGCTGAATAGCCCCGGCCAGGGAACGCACATCGTTCCCGGTGGGTGTCTGGTGGATCCGCAGGCCAAACTCCTCAACCACGGCAAAAATATGGTCGAAAATATCGGCCTGAATGCTCTCATATTCCAGCCAGATAACCGTGCTGGTGAAGGCGTAGATCTCAATCGGCAGCCCCTGATTATCCGGCGCAAGCTGGCGCACCATTAGCGTCATATCCTGACGAATTCGCGGATGATTGCGTAAGTACTCGTTCAGATAGGCGCGGAACGTGCCGATATTGGTCATTTTCCGGTGGTTCAGGGCGGAGGCACCGCTATCCTGCTGCTGGTTCCACTGGGCAATCTCTTCCCCGCGTGCCGCCATATACGGCTTCAGTAGCCGGGCCTGAATCAGCTTCTGCTGCTCTTCTTCGTCCAGAAAATGGATGCTGGTGGTGTCGATATTAATACTGCGCTTAATACGACGTCCGCCGGATGCCGACATGCCGCTCCAGTTTTTAAACGAGTCCGAGACCAGCGACCAGGTTGGGATGGTGGTAATGGTGTTATCCCAGTTGCGCACTTTTACCGTAGTCAGACCGATATCCGTGACCGCGCCGTCAGCGCCGTATTTCGGCATTTCAAGCCAGTCTCCGAGCTTCAGCATATCGTTCGCGGAAAGCTGGATCCCGGCCACCAGGCCCAGGATGGGGTCTTTAAAGACCAGCATCAGCACCGCCGCCATCGCGCCGAGGCCGCTTATCAGGATCGCCGGTGACTGGCCGATCAGCAGGGAGATAACCAGAATGCCGACCAGAATGGCCACAATCAGCTTCACGCCCTGGAAAATGCCTTTTAGCGGCAGCTGTGAGGCAGCGGCCAGCTTCTGGGAGAGATTAAATATCACGTCCAGCAGTGAGAAGAAGGCGAGCATGGCGTAAATCATCACCCACAGCCGGGCGCAGGTGCTGAGGATCTCCGCAGCCTCACTGCCTTTTTGCAGCCACAGGGTGGCCTGTACGTTGACGACAATCCCCTGCAGGGTAAAGGCCAGGCGGTGGAACAGTTTGTTCTGGGTAATGATCTGCAGCCACAGATGGTGACTGGCCTGCGCACGCTTCTCAAAAGCGCGCAGCACCAGGCGGTGCAGAATAAGATGGATGACGATGGCCGTCAGTAAAATAATGCCAAACACAATCGCCAGTGAGGTGGTGTGTGTCAGCTCAACCCCGAGCTCCTCAACCTGTGCAAAAAGCTCCTTCATAACATCTCCTTTTAGCAGAATCGGAGACATCATGACCTGGGGAGTTTAACGATGCAAATCCTCTCCCGGAGGAGAGGACTGTAGCGGCAGGTAAATCAGCACTCCGTGAGCGTTGTGCTCAGAGGCAGACGAGACTTCGGCAGCGCCGCATTAAAATCTTCTACACTATGGTGTCCGACCG
>DATEKR010000372.1:0-5710 GCA_035277345.1 Enterobacteriaceae bacterium | reverse complement strand
GCTTTCTTCGTCATACTCAGCATAAACAGCGCTGCCGCACAGAGCACCACTGACGGCCCTGCTGGCGTGTCATAAAACGCCGAGAGGGTCAGACCGCCGGTGACCGCAATCATGCCGACAGCTACCGCGATACCGGCCATCTGCTCCGGCGTGCGGGCGAAACGGCGGGCGGTAGCGGCCGGGATGATCAGCAAAGAGGTGATAATCAACGCGCCGACAAACTTCATCGCCACGCCGATGGTCAGGGCGGTAATCAGCATCAGCATCAGCTTCAGACGCTGCAGCTTAACGCCATCAACAAAGGCCAGATCCGGGCTGATGGTCATCGACAGTAAATTGCGCCACTGCCAGAGCAGCAGCCCCACGACGATCGCCACCCCGGCGGCAATCGCCAGCAGATCGTCCGGCGTGACCGCCAGCAGATCGCCAAACAGATAGGCCATCAGGTCGACGCGAATATTGGACATCAGGCTGACCACCACCAGACCCAGCGACAGGGCGCTGTGCGCCATAATGCCCAGCAGCGTATCGACCGCCAGATGCGGGCGTTTTTCCAGCCAGACCAGACCGCCTGCCAGAACCAGGGTGACGACGATCACCGCATAAAATGGGTTGACGTCGAGCAGCAGGCCAAAGGCCACGCCAAGCAGCGAGGCGTGGGCGAGGGTATCACCGAAATAGGACATTCTCCGCCAGACCACAAACGAGCCCAGCGGTCCGGCGGCACAGGCGAGCATCATCCCGGCCAGCCAGCCGGGGAGTAAGAGTTCAATCATTAGCGTCCATTTCCCCGGCGTAACACAATGCGTCCCTGTAAATCATGGCGGTGATTGTGCTGGTGGCGATAGATCCCCAGCTGTTCAGCCCCGCGTGGGCCAAACATAGAGAGAAATTCAGGATGCATCGACACCACTTCAGGCGTGCCGGAGCAGCAGATATGGTGATTCAGGCACAGAACTTCGTCTGTTTTTGCCATCACCAGATGGAGGTCGTGCGAAACCATCAGCACGGCGCAGTTAAGCTCCTTGCGCAGCTTATCGATCAGATCGTAAAGCGCGACCTGGCCGTTAACGTCCACGCCCTGGGTCGGTTCGTCAAGCACCAGCAACTGGGGGGCGTTAAGCAGGGCACGGGCCAGCAGTACGCGCTGGGTTTCGCCGCCGGAAAGGCGCTGCATGGGCGCGTCTACAAGGTGCCCGGCCTGCACGCGTTTCAGAGCGGGCAAAATGTCGTCTTTGCTGGTGCCAGGGCGCAGGCGCATAAAGCGGCTGACGGTCAGCGGCAGGGTGGCGTCGAGATGGAGTTTTTGCGGCACATAGCCGATACGCAGCTGGCCCTCGCGCTTGATCGTCCCGCTATCCGGTGCTACCAGCCCCAGCACGACGCGTACCAGGGTCGATTTACCTGCGCCGTTAGGGCCAAGCAGGGTTAAAATTTTACCGGGTCGTAAGCTCAGCGAAATATCAGACAGCACGCGACGCTGCCCAAAGCGGACCGAGACATCTTCCAGGGTGATCAGATTCGTCATGTCAATTGAAAGGTTGCATAAGGGGCGAAATGTTATAATATCACACGCATCGCCCACATTTCGATGAATAGTCGCATTATGTTACATAAAAGCACGCTTCTTTTCGCAACAATATCCGTTGCTCTCTGGGGTGGCGCAGCACAACGTGCTGATGCCGCGATAGTCACGTCGCTAAAGCCGGTTGGCTTTATTGCCTCGGCCATTGCCGATGGGGTCACCGACACCCAGATTTTACTGCCTGACGGCGCTTCCGAACATGACTACTCCCTGCGCCCGAGCGATGTAAAACGCTTACAGGACGCGGACTTAGTGGTCTGGATTGGCCCGGAGATGGAAGCCTTTATGGCGAAACCGGCGGCGCGTGTTGCGGAGCAAAAAAAGGTCACCATCGCGGAACTGGCGGCAGTGAAACCGCTGCTCATGAAAGGGGCCGATGATGACGAAGAGGAGCACGGGCATCATCATCATGACGATGAAAAAGGTGACGATCATCACCATCACGGCGACTATAACATGCACCTGTGGCTCTCCCCGGAGATAGCGCGGGCTACTGCGGTTGCAATCCACGGAAAATTAGTGGAACTTATGCCGCAAAATAGAGACAAACTGAACGCAAACCTGAAAACGTTTGAGGCAAACTTAGCCGCAACCGACAAACAGGTCGCCGCCACGCTGTCGCCGCTGAAAGGGAAAGGTTACTTCGTTTTTCATGACGCCTACGGCTACTACGAAAAACACTATGGTTTAACGCCGCTTGGGCATTTTACCGTGAACCCGGAGATTCAGCCCGGTGCACAGCGTTTACATGAAATCAGAACACAACTGGTTGAGCAAAAAGCAACCTGCGTTTTTGCTGAGCCACAGTTCAGGCCCGCGGTCGTCGAAGCCGTAGCACGAGGGACATCCGTTCGAATGGGAACATTGGATCCACTCGGGACCAGTATAAAGCTGGGGAAAGAGAGCTATGCGCAGTTCCTGACCCAGCTATCTGACCAGTATGCGAGCTGCCTGAAAGGAGAATAATGAGGAAGTGAATACGTGCAACAGATAGCCCGCTCTGTCGCTCTGGCATTTAACAATTTGCCACGACCCCACCGCGTGATGCTGGGGTCGCTGACTGTTCTTACCTTAGCGGTCGCCGTATGGCGACCCTACGTCTATCACCCCGAAGCTGCCCCCATCGTCAAAACCATCGAGCTGGAAAAAAACGAAATCCGCTCTTTGCTGCCGGAAGCGAGCGAGCCTATCGACCAGACTCTGCCTGATGAAGTAGAAGCCCCGCCGCAGGATGAGCTTGATGACAAAACCGCCGGTGAAGCGGGCGTGCATGAATATGTCGTCTCCACCGGAGATACGCTGAGTAGCGTGCTGAATCAGTACGGTATCGACATGAGCGAGATCGCCCAGCTCGCCTCTGTCGATAGCGAACTGAAAAACCTCAAAATTGGTCAACAGCTCTCCTGGACATTAACCGACGGCGGTGAATTACAGCGCCTGACCTGGGAGATGTCGCGCCGCGAAACCCGCACCTACGATCGTGAAGCCAACGGCTTTAAGATGAGCAGCGAAATGCAGCAGGGCGACTGGGTGAACAATCTGATGAAAGGCACCGTTGGCGGCAGCTTTGTCTCCAGCGCCCGCGACGCGGGCCTGACCAGCAGTGAAGTCAGCTCGGTGATCAAAGCCATGCAGTGGCAGATGGACTTCCGTAAGCTGAAGAAAGGCGACGAATTCTCGGTACTGATGTCCCGTGAAATGCTGGCTGGTAAGCGTGAGCAGAGCCAGCTTGTTGGCGTGCGTCTGCGGTCTGACGGCAAAGATTACTACGCCATTCGTGCCGAAGACGGTAAGTACTACGATCGTAACGGTACCGGTCTGGCGAAAGGCTTTATGCGCTTCCCGACCTCAAAACAGTTCCGCGTCTCGTCCAACTTCAACCCGCGTCGCGTTAACCCGGTTACCGGACGTGTAGCGCCGCACAAAGGGGTCGACTTTGCGATGCCGCAGGGAACGCCGGTGCTTTCAGTCGGTGATGGTGAAGTGGTCGTCGCGAAGCGTAGCGGCGCGGCCGGTTACTATGTGGCGATCCGCCACGGTCGTACCTATACCACCCGTTATATGCACCTGCGTAAAATTCTGGTCAAGCCGGGACAGAAAGTGAAACGTGGCGATCGTATTGCGCTCTCCGGCAATACCGGGCGTTCCACCGGCCCGCATCTGCATTATGAAGTGTGGATCAACCAGCAGGTGGTCAACCCGCTGACGGCGAAACTGCCGCGCACCGAGGGTCTGACCGGCTCTGACCGCACGGATTATCTGGCGCAGGTTAAAACGGTACTACCACAGCTACGTTTTGATTAAACCTCGTCCATATAAAGCCGACGCATCCCCTGCGTCGGCTTTTTCTTTTGTCTGAAGCCCGATGCCTCGCTACACTAGAGTAATATCTTTATATTTCCCTTTGCACGACTGCGGAAAAGGCATGGAAAAGAAAAAAAACAGCGCTGAATACATCCCTGAATTTGAAAACGGTTTTCTGCGACCGGGCTACTGGGGCGCATGGCTCGGGATCGCCGCGTTTGCGGGTATCGCCCTGATCCCGCCTTCACTGCGCGATCCCGTTCTCGGGAAGCTGGGACGCTTTGTCGGGCGCTATGCCCGTAGCGCCCGGCGACGGGCGCAGATCAACCTGCTGTACTGCTTCCCGGAAAAAAGTGAAGACGAGCGGGAAGCGATCATCGACCGCATGTTTGCGGTTGCGCCTCAGTCGATGGTGATGATGGCGCAGCTGGCGCTGCGTGGACCAAAAAGCATTAGTGGCCGCGTTGACTGGCATGGCAAAGAGATCGTTGATGACCTGCGTGCGCAGGGTGAAAACGTGATTTTCCTCGTGCCACACGGCTGGGCGGTAGATATTCCGGCGATGCTGATGGCTGCGGACGGGCAGCCGATGGCGGCCATGTTCCACAATCAGGGCAATAAAGTCTTCGATTATGCGTGGAACAGCGTACGCCGTCGGTTTGGCGGGCGTCTTCATGCCCGTAACGACGGCATTAAGCCGTTTATCCAGTCCGTGCGTCAGGGCTACTGGGGCTACTATCTTCCCGATCAGGATCACGGTGCCGAGCACAGCGAATTTGTCGATTTCTTTGCCACCTATAAGGCAACGCTACCGGCGATTGGCCGCCTGATGAAAGTCTGTCGTGCGCGTGTTGTCCCGTTATTCCCGGTCTACGACGGAAAAACGCATCGGCTGAGCATTCATATTCGTCCGCCGATGGACGACCTGATGACGGCTGATGACGAAACGATTGCCCGGCGCATGAATGAAGAGGTCGAGATTTTTGTCGCCCCGCAGCCGGATCAGTACACCTGGATCCTGAAGCTGCTGAAGACGCGTAAACCGGGTGAAGAAGAACCCTACGTGCGCAAGGATCTCTATCCGAAGAAGAAGCGCTAAGCTTCAGATAAAAGCTTCAGAAAAAACGGCACCCATCGGGTGCCGTTCTGCTACTGACGGGGTGTGTTAAACAAAGATAGTCATCAGGTAGGCGATAAACAGCGCCATATGGGCAGAGCCGTTCAGCACGTTAGTTCGCCCGGTGGAGAAGGAGATCTGGCACAGCACCAGGGAGGCCAGCATCACAATCATCTCCGGCATCCCCAGGCTGAATACCAGCTCGTTGCCGGTCAGCAGCGCGATCAGGGTGACCACCGGCACGGTCAGAGAGATGGTCGCCAGCACGGAGCCAAAGAACAGATTCATCGCCCGCTGAACCTGATTATTGAGCACCGCTTTCAGCGCGCCTAAACCTTCAGGGGACAGAATCAGCAGTGCCACCAGGAAGCCGGTAAAGGCGGTCGGTGCGTTGACTTCGGTCAGCAGCGTTTCCAGCGGGACGGCATTCATTTTGGTCACGGCAATGACCGCAATCAGATGTACGATCAGCCAAATCGCATGCCACAGGTTACCGTGCGCGGACGGCTTACCGTGATGCGGGTCATCATCGTCGCCCTCATCTTCATGCTCATAGATAAACAGGCTCTGATGCGTGCGGGTCTGAATCAGCAGGAAAACGCCGTACATGCCCGCAGAAATCGCCGCGACGAGCAGCGACTGGGCGGCGGTAAAGTTGCCACCCGGCAGCGCCATCGGGAAGACCAGCACAATCACCGCCAGCG
>DATEKR010000371.1:0-2137 GCA_035277345.1 Enterobacteriaceae bacterium | reverse complement strand
GCGAAACGGTATACCGCTGGAATAGCGCCGCCGAGGCGCGGGATGTGGTTCTGACGACGGGTGACAAACCCGGTTCTGAGCCGGAAACCCAGGCCCTGTGCCAGCTTATTCACCGGATCCAGCCTGCGTGGGTGGTGTCGTTTCACGATCCGCTGGCCTGCATTGAAGATCCGCAGTCGAGTGAGCTGGGAGAGTGGCTGGCGCAGGCGTTTTCGCTGCCGCTGGTCACCAGCGTCGGGTATGCGACGCCGGGCTCCTTTGGCAGCTGGTGTGCGGATATCGGACTACCCTGCATCACCGCCGAGTTCCCGCCGATATCCAATGATGAAGCCAGCGAGATCTGGCTGACGGCAATGAGCGATCTGCTACGCTGGCGCACTCAGAAGTAGAGCCTCCCCTGCTCAAAGCGCAGGCCGGGCTCGACATCCACCGCCAGCCAGGTCGGGCCATCGAGATCGGCGAAGGTGGCGTTCTGCACCAGCGGCAGCGCGGCGGCGATGGCCCGGGAAGTGCAGAGCATACAGCCGAGCATCAGCGCAAAGCCCTGACGGCGGGCCTCGTCGGCCAGCGCCAGGGCTTCCGTCAGCCCGCCGGATTTATCCAGCTTAATATTGATCATCTCATAGCGCCCGTGCAGGGCCGGGAGCGAGGCGCGGGTATGACAGCTTTCGTCGGCGCAAATCGGCAGCGGGTGGATAAAGTTATCCAGCGCCTCATCGTCACCGGCGGGAAGAGGCTGTTCCAGCATAGACACGCCGAGATCCGCCAGCAGCTGGCATCGGGCGGCCAGCCCTTCGGCGTGCCAGGATTCGTTGGCATCCACAATCAGCGTCGCCCCCGGTACCGCAGCGCGGATCGCCACCATCCTTTCGCTGATAAAACTGTTGTCCAGTTTCACCTTCAGCAGCCGGGCACCGTGCTGCCACAGGGCGGCAGCGCTGGCGGCCATCTGTTCCGGCGTGCCAATGACCACCGTCTGGGCGGTGAGCTGCGGCGAGGCTACCGTCAGCTTCAGCTCGTCATTCAGGGTTCGGTTATGCTGGCGCGCCTGTAGATCCCACAGGGCGCAGTCCAGGGCATTACGCGCCGCCCCGGCGGGCAAAGCCTGCAGTAGCTGTTCGCGGCTCAACCCGGCTTCAATCTGCCCGGCAACGGTCATAATCTGGGCCATCACCGACGCGATGCTTTCGCCATAGCGTGGGTACGGAGTACACTCCCCAACCCCTTTTACGCCCTCTTCGTCAATTTCGACCACCACCACCCGCGCCTCGCTCCGGCTGCCTCTGGCAATCACAAAGGGCGTGTGCAGCGGCCAGGTTTCTTCATAGACTTTTACGCTTCTCATCCGCACTCCTCTCTAAATAGAATTTGCCGTGTCGCGCATGGATGGCATACACTAGCCGCGACGTTAACCATATGTAAACAGGAAGATAATCATGTCACAACTCGTGCATTTCCAGGGTAACCCCGTTGCTGTTGCAGGCACCATTCCTCAGGCTGGTGATAAGGCGCAGCCGTTTACGCTGGTCGCAAAAGATCTCTCTGATGTCGCACTGAGCCAGTTTGCCGGTAAACGCAAAGTGCTGAACATTTTCCCGAGCATTGATACCGGCGTTTGCGCGGCATCCGTGCGTAAATTTAACCAGCTGGCCACCGAAATGGACAACACCGTGGTGCTGTGCGTTTCCGCTGACCTGCCGTTCGCCCAGTCCCGCTTCTGCGGCGCGGAAGGCCTCGGTAACGTGGTGACGCTGTCTACCCTGCGTAACCCGGAATTCCTGCAGTCTTACGGTGTGGGCATTGCTGAGGGCGCGCTCAAAGGTCTGACCGCCCGTGCGGTTATCGTTCTTGATCAGAATGATAACGTGGTATTCAGCCAGCTGGTTGATGAAATCACTAACGAGCCGGACTACAACGCCGCGCTGGAAACGCTGAAAGCCTGATTTCAGACGTTTAAAAAACAAAGCCCGCAGGTGCGACCTGCGGGCTTTTTTATTGGCTACTCGTCGCCTTTTTTCTGGCTAAGCCCGTATTCCCGGAGCTTATTAGCGATGGCGGTATGAGATACGCCAAGCCGTTTTGCCAGCTTACGGGTTCTGGGGAAGCTGCGGTAGAGCTGGGTGAGCACCGACCGCTC
>DATEKR010000370.1:0-18456 GCA_035277345.1 Enterobacteriaceae bacterium | reverse complement strand
CGGCAAAGAAGCGGGTAGAGATCACGTTGAGGGCGAAGATCACCGCGCAGAAGAGGCCGCACCATGCCCAGACGGGCACCTGCGGGAACCAGTACTGCATACAGAACCCGGCGGCGGTAAAGCTCGACCCGAGCGCAACGGTCCAGGTCAGCCAGTAGAGCCAGGCCACGGTATAGCCCGTCGCCGGGCCGAGATAGCGGGCAGCATAAACGTGAAAGGCACCGGTTTCCGGCATCGCCACCGAGAGCTCGCCAAGGCACTGCATTACCAGCCAGACCACCAGCGCACCGATGGCGTAAGCCAGCAGCGTTCCCGCCGCACCGGTGGTGGAGATGATATAGCCGGTGTTAAAAAACAGGCCGGTGCCAATCACTCCGCCGAGGGAGAGCATCACCAGATGGCGGGTTTTCATGGTGCGCTTAAGCTGCCCACCCTGCGGTTCTGTTTGCATATTACCTTCTAAACGTATGGACATCTAAACTTCTAAATGACGTACGTTATAGCGCTTTTGTAAAGAAAAAGCGAGAAGGAAGGCAACAGGCTGAAGAGCATCAGCGAATCAGCACCAGTCTCCCCCGCGGCGGCGTCCGCAGCGGATACGCGGTCACAATCACATAGAGTATCGGTCGCCAGGCCATAAATACCTCCGTCCTGTCTGATGATAATCAAACTGTGGCAGCTACCCGGATTTATTTCCTGGCTCCTTGTCACTCTCCTGATTCAGAATCGGATGAAAATGCGCCACCTCTCAGCGCAATAGACATCTGCCCGAAAAACGTGTCGACTGGCCCACAAAATAGCAACAAAAATCAGGCAAGTTAACGATTTTGAATAAAGCGTGATCTACTCGAAAACATAAAAGAAATAATGGTGTTAATTTTTAGAAACATTATTTCAATAAGGAAAAGAGATGCGAAACAGGATCAGTCTGTCTTGCGCGATGGCATGCCTTGCCAGCGCATTACCCTTTACCTCTGCCTCTGCTGCAAGTGATGTAAAATTTCCGGACAAAATTTGCAACGTGACGCAATATGGCGCTGAAGGCCATCGTCTGCAGATTGCCCTGAATACCGAAGCCTTCCAGAAAGCCATCGACGACTGTGCCCAGGCGGGCGGCGGCACGGTGCTGGTGCCGCGCGGTAACTACCTGACCAATCCCTTATTTTTAAAGAGTAATGTGCAGCTCAAGCTGGAGAAAGACGCCACTATCGTCGCCTCGACGGAAGTCGCTGCTTATCGGGCTAATGAGCAAACCAAGTACGCCGAAGCAGAAAACGGCTGGCTGCCGTTTATCAGCATTGCCGACGCGAAAAACGTCGCTATTACCGGCGAAGGCACCATCGACGGCCAGGGTGCGGTCTGGTGGGAGCGCTGGCGTGAAAACATTCGCGCTACCGGTAAAAAAGGCAGTACCGACCGCCCACGTCTGATTTATATCAAACGCTCCAGCAACGTCTTAGTGGATGGCGTGACGCTGACGCATTCCCCCAGTTTCCATGTCGTCATGCGCTATTCCCATGATGTGGACGTCAACGGCACGCGTATTTTATCACCGTGGCACGCGCCAAATACCGACGCGATCGACCCGATCGATAGCCAGAATATCCGCATTACCAATAATTATATTGACTGTAATGACGATCATATCGCCATTAAAGCGGAGAAACCGGACAGCCGTTTCCCGGATGGCGTGGTCGACAATATCTATATCGCCAATAATACCCTGAAACAAGGCAGGGGTATTTCCATCGGCAGCGAAAGCGCCGGTGGCGTAAATAACGTGGTGGTTGAAAATAATACTTTTGAAGGATCGATGTACGGTCTGCGAATTAAGAGTCCACGGGGTAAAGGCGGTGAGGTGAAGAATATCGTCTACCGCGATACCAAAATGCACAATGTCGACGTCCCGCTGGTGTTCTCCGCCTACTACAAAGCCGCGCCGATTGTGCAGGCCGAAGTGGACGAGCAGCTGAAAGCCGGTGGCTTTACCCTCGGAGAACAGATCTATCCGCCGGACAGCGATCCGAAGCAGCCGTTCGATCGGCATAAAACGCCGCACTTCAGCAATATCACCGTGGAGAACCTGACTTCCACCGGTAACAGCAGGGCGGCGGCCTATATTATCGGCACCCCGGAAGCACCGTTGAGCGGCTTCCACTTTACCAATGTCTCCATCGAAGCCGAGCGCGGGATCCGGGTGCGCAACGCCGAACTGGAAACCAAGGGTCTGAAGGTGACGGTGAAAGAGGGTCCGGTCCTGCAGAAAGACGCGGGGGCGGTGATTACAGAATAAATTTTGGGCGTGCTGCACCATACGTAACCCATGCACTCGCAGTACGCCCTTTTTTCCCGCCATTTCAGGCAGTGCGTTTTTTACGCATTTATGCTACATTCCCCGCCTAACGCACTGATCCATAAACCGTTAAATCAGGGAATATCCGATGAATGGAACTCGTCTGGCGCTGGCCGCCTCCGCATTACTCTCCTTATTTGTTCTCTCCGGCTGCACGCAGCCTGGTACCAGCGCGGAACGCGAATCCCGCCACTATGTATACACCGCCGATGATGGCTTTGATCCTAATTTCAGAACCAACAAAGCCGATACCGCCCGAATGATGGTTCCGTTCTTCGACCAGTTCTGGCAGGCAGGGAAAAAAGACCGCGAGGCGGGCTTAACGGCGGAAGCTGCGCGCCAGCGTGTAGCCTCCTGGACCAGCGATGAGTTCCTGGCCTCCGTGCGGGGAAAATCATCGTTTGCCGGTAAGGATTACGACAATAATAAGTCGGTCTCCACGCAGGAACGTAAGGCGATGATCGCCGCAATAACAACCACCTATATGGACGGTTATCAGGGGCGAAAATAGTCCTCACTTTCTTATCCTCTTTCCAGCTAAGCATTGTGTTCGACACCCTTGTGGCGCTATCTTGTTAGCGCCAACATTATTAAACACGATCTAAATCACACTAATTATTACATTTATAAAACAATGGGATAATTACTTCGCCTGCTATTTTTTTCCACCTTCCTCACAAAACAAAATTTGCCTGCGTTGACCTCAATGCACACGTGTGCATAAATTAATACGTTCCTGAAATACAGGAAGGCATCAAGCGCTATGCAGTGATTCAGAAAACAACCGGTGAAGTAAAACCGGTGCTTTTTCTGGCAACCAAAAGATTCAGTTTCCGGGATCGGCTTCGCAGGTCGATGGGCTTTTTACGCCCTCAGGATCCCGATTGTGACCATTAAAACGGGCAAACAGGTGAATCATGGAACAGCGTTTTATCGACCTCTCCGCCGACCGGCAGGCCATACGCAACGTACTGCAGAATATGGGCCTGCTGCAGGCTGAACAGCCGCTGCAGGTGTCCGCTCTGACCGGCGGCGTCTCGTCCAATATCCTGAAGATCGCGACTGACGCGGGTGAGTTTTGCCTGAAGCAGGCCCTGCCCACCCTCAAGGTCGCCAAAGAGTGGCACGCCCCGCTTGAGCGCGTCTTCGCCGAAATCGACTGGATGAAAACCATCGCGGCCATCCGGCCAGAGGCGGTCCCGCGCATTGTCGGCGTCGATAAATCCCGACTCTGTTTTGTCATGGACTACCTGCCCGCCGACAGCTTCCCCAACTGGAAAACCCAGCTGCTGGCGGGCGAGATTGACAGCCATTTCGCCGCACGGCTGGGCGAGCTGCTGAGCAGCATCCACAGCCACACCGCGCATAATCAAGAGCTGGCGCGCCAGTTTGCGTATGACGACCACTTTTTCTCCCTGCGTCTCGACCCCTATCTTGGCGAGATAGCCCGGCAGTATCCGCAGTATGCCGGGCAGATCCATGCCGTGCTGGAGCGCACCCGAAACACGCGCATCGCGCTGGTACACGGCGATATCAGCCCGAAAAATATTCTGCGCGGCCCCTCGGGTCCGACGATCCTCGACGCCGAATGCGCCTGGTACGGCGATCCGGCGTTTGATGCGGCTTTCTGCCTGAACCATTTCCTGCTCAAAGCCGCGCACACACAAGACTCGCAGAGGCAGCAAAAGTTAATACAGTGCTTCCGGCTGCTTGGCGAGGCCTGGCTTGGCGGCGCGAAATGGGAGCCGTCCGCAGCCCTTGAAGCGCGGGTGGCGACACTGCTGCCCTGCCTGCTGCTGGCCCGCGTGGACGGTAAATCCCCGGTGGAATACCTCAGCGAGCAGGCAGCGTCCAGGGTACGACGCGCCGCCTGCCAGCTACTGGAACAGCAACCCCTTCAGCTATCACATATCCAGACATTCTGGACTCAGGAGATCTGCGCATGAGCACTATCAAACATATCGTCGCCCGCCGGGTGTGGGATTCACGCGGCTGGCCGACCGTCGAGGCGGAGGTGCATCTCGCTAACGGTATTACCGGGCGCGGCATGGCTCCGGCCGGGGCGTCCTGCGGTACCCACGAAGCGGTGGAGTTGCGCGACGGCGGCAGTCGGCTGGGCGGCAAAGACGTGCAGCACGCCCTCACCCGTATCCGCCGGGAGATCTCCCCGGCGCTGGCGGGGATCGCCATCCACGACCAGCAGTTGATCGATAACATTCTGATTGAACTCGACGGGACCGGAACCTTTTCCCGCCTCGGCGGCAATGCGGCGGTGGCCTGCTCGATGGCGGCACTCAACGCCGCCGCCTGCGACGCCGGACTGCCCCTGTGGAAATACCTGGCCGGTGACAGAAAGGTGGAGATGCCGCTCCCGCAGATCCAGATCTTTGGCGGCGGGGCACACGCCGGGCGACGGATCGATATTCAGGATCTGATGGTGATCGCCAACGGTGCCACCTCATTCCAGCAGGCGCTGGAGATGACCGCCGAGGTCTACCACAGCGCCGGGCGGATCATGCGCCAGCGCGGCCATCTGCACGGCGTGGCCGACGAAGGCGGATGGTGGCCGGAGTTTGCCAGCAACGAGCAGGCGCTGGATACCCTGGTCCAGGCTATCGAGGGTGCGGGCTTTACGCCGGGGCAGGATGTTTCCCTGGCGCTGGATATCGCCTCGTCTGAATTTGGGAAAAACGGCCGCTATCGGCTGGCCCTGGAGTCCACGGAGTATGACTCGGACGGAATGTGCGACCTGCTGCTCGGCTGGCTGGATCGCTATCCGATCCTGTCGATTGAAGATCCGCTGGCGGAAGATGACGAAGCCGGGCTTATCGCCTTTACCAGAGCGGCGGGCAGCAGAGTGCAGATCGTTGGCGACGACTACTTTGTCACCAGCGCCGAACGGGTTCGCGACGGCGCGGCGAAATCCGCCTGCAATGCTGTGCTATTGAAGGCCAACCAGGCAGGCACCATCAGCCAGCTGCGCCAGGCCTATAGCGCGGCAAAAGAGGCCGGTTACGGCACGATCGTTTCCGCCCGATCCGGCGAAACCGAAGACCATATTATCGTCCACCTTGCGCTGGGGCTGAACGCCGGACAGCTGAAGGTCGGCTCCATCACCCGCGCCGAGCGCACCGCAAAATGGAACGAGGCTATCCGGCTGGAAGAGGCTAACGCGCTGACGTTCTTTGGTACCCGGGCGCTGAAACGGAAATAACAAGAAAGTAACTCCCTGAACAGGCGTTATCTATAGGTGCGCAAGACAACCTGACGTTTTTTAACTGTTTGTTCCGTTTAGATGAATTTCAAATCTGTAACCCCTACAGGAGATTCAAGAATGGCCGAATACAGTAGCGCGGCAATCCCCGCCGCCAGACAGAAGATGCAGGTCAAACCTATCGTCCAGGTTGGCGCCGGTAACGCCCTCGAAATATACGATTTTATGGTGTACGGCTATTACGCCCGCTATATTTCGCAGGCCTATTTTCCGTCGGATAACGAATATGTTTCGCTGATGCTGACGCTGATGACCTTCGCCCTCGGGTTCTTTGCCCGCCCGTTCGGGGCGATTATTTTAGGCTCTTACACCGACCGCCACGGACGACGTAAAGGGTTGATTATGGCCCTGTCGCTGATGTCCATCGGCATTATGTGCGTGGCCTGTACCCCGTCCTACGCCAGCATCGGCATTGCCGCGCCGATAATCGTTATTCTCGGCAGGCTGCTACAGGGCTTCTCGGCGGGGGCTGAGCTGGGCGGCGTGGTGGTCTATCTGGCAGAGATCGCCCCGCGCAACCGCCGGGCCTTCTACACCTGCTGGCAGGCGGGTTCTCAGCAGTTTGCGGTGATGGCCGCCTCCATCGTGGGCCTGGTACTGCTGAATACGATGTCAACGGAAGCGCTGCACGACTGGGGCTGGCGTATCCCGCTGCTGCTGGGCTGCGCGGTGATCCCGCTGATGTTCTGGCTGCGCTCGAATCTGCAGGAAACGGAAGTCTTCGCGAAGAAAAAAACCACTCCGACCATGCGCGAGATCTGCGGCAGCCTGGTCTCCGGCTGGCGGGTGATCCTCACCTGTATGGGGATGGTGGCGATGGCGACGGTGACGGCGCAGATTGTCACCACCTACGCTCCGACCTTTATTAAGAGCCTGAATCTTGGCGAACACGTCGGTTTTATCACTCTCTTCTTTGTCGGCCTGTCGATCCTCTTCTGGCTGCCGATTACGGCGATGATTGCTGACCGGGTCAACCGTCGCACCATGCTGATTGTCGTCACCCTGGCGGCGGCGATCACCGCCTGGCCGATGCTCTCCTGGCTGGCCGCCGAGCCAACGGTCACTAAGTTTGTGGTCTTCGAGCTGTGGTTCTCCTTTATCTACGCCAGTTACAGCTCGGTTCAGGTCGCGGCGATGGTGGAGCTGGTGCCGGCGCATGCGCGCACCGCAGGCTACTCTTTTGCCCAGGCCGTGGCTGCCGCCGTGCTGGGCGGACTGACGCCGGCGATCTGTACCTGGCTGAACCATACCTTTGACAGCAACGCCATGGTCGGCGTCTGGCTTGGACTGAATGCACTCCTGAGTCTGGCTGCTGTCTGGACCCTGGATCACAAACAAACGGCAATTAATCAGCAGGTCGAACTGCATTAACACATGGGAAGACTTATGAAACTTGTGGTACTGGACGGGGGCGTACTGAACCCCGGCGATCTGTCATGGGATGCGCTGGAAAAAATCGGCGCGCTGAAAGTGTATGACAACACCGCCCCTGAACAGGTGGTTGAGCGCATCGGCGATGCGCAGGTCGTCATCGTGAATAAAGTGGCGCTGGGTGCCGACATCCTGGCGCAGTGCACGGATCTGAAGCTGATTGCGGTCACCGCCACCGGCTATAACATCATCGACCTTGCCGCCGCCAGAGCGCACGGCATCGCCGTCGCCAATGTTCCAACCTACGGCACTGCCACCGTGGCTCAGTTCACTACCGCCCTGCTGCTGGCGCTGTGTAATCGGGTAAGCGAGCACGCCGCCGACGTCAGCGCGGGCGGCTGGAGTGAAAAAACGGATTTCTGCTACTGGCTGCACCCGATGCTGGAGCTGGCCGGGAAAAACGTCGGCATTATCGGCTACGGCCGTATTGGTCAGGCGTTTGGCGCGGTGGCTCAGGCCCTGGGTATGCAGGTGCTGGCCTATGACGAGTATCGCGATCCGGCTCAGGAGAACCAGCGGGTGCGCTATGTTGACCTCGATACGCTCTATGCCGAAGCGGATGTGATCAGCCTCCACTGTCTGCTGACCCCGAAAACCCAGGGCATGATCAACGCCGCCGCCATCGACAAAATGAAAAAATCGGTCCTGCTGCTGAATGCCTCACGGGGAGACCTGATTAACGAGGCCGACCTGGCCCGGGCGCTTAACGCCGGACGGATAGCCGGTGCGGCGGTTGACGTCCTGACTCAGGAACCGCCGCCGCGCGATAACCCGCTCCTGTCGGCCACAAACTGCCTGGTGACGCCGCATATTGCCTGGGCCTCGGTCGAGGCACGCGGGCGTATTCTCGACACCACCGTGGATAACATTCACGCCTTCCTGGCCGGTCGCCCGCAGAACCGGGTCGACGGTCAGGGAAAATAAGGGGCCAGACGATGGAAAATGCCATTATTCACGCCGCAGAGCAGCTACGCAGCGCATGGGATAACGGTCGGCCGGGTGAGCCGGTGCGGGATAATTTCACCGCCGACGATACCCTGAGCGGCTATATGATCCAGGCCTACAACGACCGGGTCTGGCAGGCCCGGGGACGTCGTCGGGTCGGGCGCAAGCTGGCGCTCACCAATAAGGCCGTTCAGCAGCAGTTCGGCATGTCTCAGCCCTGCTACGGCACGCTCTATGCCGATATGGTTCAGGTCGAAGGCACGGAGATCGTCCGCCGTGCGCTGACCGAGCAGCGCGTGGAGACAGAAATTGCGGTGGTACTGAAGCGCGATCTGACCCACGAGCGGCATACCATCCTCGATATCATCGACGCCTGCGACTATCTGCTCCCGGCCTTTGAAATCGTCGATAGCCGGGTCACCGGCTGGAACGTCAAATCCTGCGATTTTATCGCCGATAACACCTCCGCCAGCCTGGTGGTGCTCGGCACGAAGCCGGTCAGGCTGACGGAGGTTGATATCACCCGCAGCCAGATGGTCACTCGCCGGGGCGATACGGTAGTTTCCGAAGGTTCTGCCTCTGCCTGTCTGGGTCACCCGCTGGCGGCGCTGCAGTGGCTGGCGGACGAGCTGGTTCGCGCCGGAAATCCGCTGCGGGCGGGCGAGTTTGTGATCACCGGCGCGCTGGGTCCGGCCATTCCCGCCGCGCCAGGGGATGTTTTCACCGCCGAAATATCGGGCCTGGGCACGGTGGCCACCACCTTCGCCCGCTAACAGGAGGAAAAACGCATGGAACTGGAGCAGAACCACTTCAAACACGCCATTCTGCATGGCCGCACTCAGCTTGGGATCTGGACCCAGCTGGGCAGCGAAATCGCCGCTGAAATCCTCGCCGGATGCGGGTATGACTTTATCGGCCTCGATGCCGAGCACGGCCCCAGCGACTACCGGGATATCTACGCCCAGCTACAGGCCTGCGCCGCCGGTGGCCCGACGCAGCCGGTGGTCCGCCTGCCGAATCAGGATATTTCGCTGATCAAACGCTATCTGGATGCCGGGGTGAATACGCTGATGGTGCCGCAGGTCGACACCGTCGAGCAGGCCCGCGCTCTGGTGTCGGCGGTGCGCTATCCGCCCCACGGCATTCGCGGCTACTGCGGCGCACCGAGGGCGTCAAAGTTTGGCCGGATTAAGGATTACGCCACCGCCTGCGATCGGGAAATTTGCCTGATTGTGATGCCGGAAACCACCGCCGCGCTGGAGAACCTCGACGCCATGGCGGCAATTGACGGCGTGGACGCCTTTTTTATCGGTCCCGGCGATCTGGCCGCCAGCCTGGGCTATATCGGGCAGCCGATGAACCCGGAGGTGGTAAAAACCATTGAAGAGGCCGGTCGCCGGATCCGGGCAGCCGGTAAAGCGGCAGGCATTCTCTGTACCGACGAGGTGCAGACCCGCCGCTATATCGACCTGGGATTCACCATGATTGCCATCGGCTCCGATCAGGGGCTGATGACCAAAGGCGCGGAGCAGCTGTTAGCGAAATTTCGCTGATCCGCCCATCGTGTCCGTTGTACAACCTGCTGGTAGTTCAATTGGGATGTGTGCCTGGCACACATCCATTTTTTTATCGCGCCCTGCTGGAATCACCTGCCACCAGTTGCGGTGCGTAAATCGCGTTGCTGAGGGCATCGTGCTCATCGCCCATAATCTGACGAATGCGATCCAGGCAGGCGTCGGTGATCGCCTGCGCCGGAAGGATGATTCGGGTTAACTTCATCTCCAGCAGCCCGCCCCAGGGTACATCCCCGTAGGCGACCACAGAGAGATCCTCGGGAATACGGATGCCCCGCGCCTTTGCCGCCAGCAGAATATCCAGGGTATAGCGCTGGCTGCCGAGCACCAGGGCACTGGGCGGTCGGGGGCTGTCCATCATCTGGCTGAAAGCCTCAACGCCGAAGACAACCTGCGGCGGGCCGGTATGCACAATCTCCCGCAGCGCCGCCTGCTGTTCAGGGGCAAACTGCTGCAGAAAACCCTGAAGACGCGCTCTGCCGGTGCTCAGTTCGCCTGAGGAACCGATATAGCCGATGCGGGTATGGCCGAGCTGCTGCAGATGCTGCACCGCCAGTTGGAGCCCGCTGTACTCATCGATGGCGATGCCTGGCGCCTGGATCCCGGGATGCTGGCGCAGGAGCTGCACCGCCCGGGTGCGGGTGATAAGCGCTTCGGTTTCTGCCAGCGGCCGGGCCGAAGGGGCAATAATGATGCCATCGACGCTGGCGGCCATCATGCGCCTCAGGGCGTTAAGCTCGGTTTCCGGGCGATCGTCGGTGATCGCCAGCATCATCTGCCAGTCGCTTTCCGCCGACTCGCGGGCCAGCGCATTGGTGACGGCAATAAAGAAGTCATTCTGAATATCGGGAATAATCAGCCCGAACGCGCCGCTGCCGGCATTGCGCAATGCCCTGGCCGCATTATTGGGAATATAGCCATATTCCCGCGCCGCCTGCATCACGCTCTCTTTGGTGGCCTGACTGATGGCCGGATGATTGTTTAACGCCCGTGATACTGTGGAATGTGACAACCCCAAAATGGCTGCCAGGTTTTTTATTGTCACCGGGTCACCTTAATACGCAAACTGCCGGGTTATGGGCGAACGTCATAATGATTTCAGACAGATGCACAGACTACCATAGCGCCAGTAAGAATAAGAAAACAAAATTAGCCAGCGCTGTAGCAACGGGCAGAATAATGCACGTCCAGATTTAAAGACAATAATTCCGCCAACCACGGAATATATCCGGATAATATTCCAGCACTGTGCAAAATTAATTCTGGCGGTCGACGGTCCCACTGCAGGTAAGGAGAGAGCGATGCCCCGCACGGTATATCTTAACGGCAACTGGCTACCGGAAACCCAGGCTACGGTATCGGTTTTTCACCGTGGTTTTCTGTATCCGGCGGCGCTGCCAGAGCTGAGCGATCCGGTCCTGTCGTATTCTGAAAATTAACGTCGCCTGGCGGGCGACAATCCCGCTGCAATAAAAATCACAGAAGGAATAGAAAAAAAGTGGCTAACAGGGCATTCTAGCCTCTGGTTTACGGCGTAATGGCATATAATTCCTGCGCTTATTGGCCTGAAACATTCGCCAGGCTCCATACCAAAAGGCCAGAGACTATGCCCGGGATCCCTTTTAATTCGTTCTTCCGCCAGAGCCTTATTCACCTCCTGCGGATGGGTGTTCTCTTTTTCGCGGCCTTTTTTCTTGCGCTGACCTTCTTACAGATCCACGACGACAGCGGCCTCTCTATTCTGTGGCCCGTTGCCGTATCCGGTTTCGCTCTTTGCGTGCATCTGCGCCCGCGCAGCGGACTCAGCGGGTGGATGATTGCGACCATGCTGCTGGCCTATTACGCCGGGCAGATCAGCGCCTCGCAGCTGATTTTGCCCCAGGTGCCGCTGTTCGATCGGATGCGCTACGGGCTGTGCGATACCCTGGGCGTACTGGCAGGACTGATTGTGCTGCTGAAACTGTTCCCGGCGGTGGCTAAGCGATCGCATAACCTGCTGATTATTCTTCTTTTTACCTGCGCCGCCGCGATCGCGTTTTCCGGGGCCCTGACCTACTACCTGCTGGTCGCACGCGCTGAGCTGCCGGACCCGTCGGAAGCCTTTATTCTCTGGTTTAGCGAGCAGCTCGCGACCTGCACCATGCTGATCCTGCCGCTGATGTTTTACCGGCGGACCAAAAGCTTTTTGCTGGGTATCGCCCGCCGTCCCGTCGCGTCTCTGCGCCAGAGCGGTCTGCTGGTCTTCTCGCTGATCACCTTTCAGGTGGGGCTGGCCTGGTTCTTTACCATCGGCGGAGTGGTACTGACCCTTCTGCCGCTGGCCCTCTGCGCCGTGCGCTACTCCCTGACGTTGATGGCGCTGCTCTGCGCCTATACCTCGACGGTGCTGAGCGTGATTTACGTCAGCCATATTGAGCTGTATCAGGATACGATCCCTCAGGAGCTGCTGTTTAATCTGACCAACTCCTCGCGTATAGGTATCGCTATTCTGACCCTGACCATCGTGATGATCTCCTTCTATATCACCCAGAACCGGCGTCTGGTCCGCCGCCTGAAGCATATTGCGGATATCGACAGCCTGACCGGCACTACCCTGCGCCGGGCCTTTTTATCCGCACAGGAGCGCTATTTAAAACGGGTCGAAACGGGAACCCCCTTCTCAATTATTTTTATTGATATCGACCATTTTAAGCAGATTAACGACCAGCACGGGCATCGGGTTGGCGACGACGTGCTGCAGCAGGTGGCAAAAACCCTTAGCCGTTCGGTGAAACATCATGAGCAGCTGTGCCGCTGGGGTGGAGAGGAGTTTATCCTGGCGTTCCCCCGCGTCGACGGGGCGAAAAGTTTTGCGACAGCGCAGCAGATAATGCAACGGATCCATGAGGCGACGTACCCGCTGGATCTGAATGTGACGGTGAGTATTGGCTTATACAGTACGGTGATGGGGCCGGACTTTAATCTGGGTGCAGTGATTAATCAGGCTGATGCGGCGCTTTATCAGGCCAAGCAAAGCGGGCGGGATCGGATCTGCATCGCGTAATACGCACCGCTTCGCACAGCTCATTCCAGTAAGTTTCGCGCGTCAGGCGATGTTCAGCGTGTTCTTTGTTCACGGAACCACTCCGGGTCGATATTGGCCGTGTCCACACCATAAAGGCTGGCAACCGGCAGAACGGATTCTAAAAGACCCCGGGTGCTGTGCTCCGGCTTACCGGTCCATAGCCGGGTCAGGCGCTGGAAAAGCGTCGGGCCGTCAGATTGTCGTCTCCGATTTTTCATATTTCACCCTCCTGTCGTTGTCTTCCCTGCAGTAAAGCCTGGTTTATCCGCCGGGTGAAATGCGAATTCCGGCGGAGTTTTGCCATTTCCCGGTAATAGCCAAATATTCCTTCTTGATAACCAGCCAATAACATAATTTTTACTAATAACCTTTCTGAGATAGATAAGAATAAATTCGTCTTTGGCGACGGAAATTAATTGTGGGAGCGTAACAGGACAAAACAAATAACAGGGATATCAGAGGAATCTATGGCACAACCTATTGAGACGTATAAAAAACTGGCGCTGGCGTTAGGCCTGCTGGGATTCGGCGGCGCATTTGCAACCGTGGCACAGGCCGATCAACTGGCGGATATTAAGGCTGCGGGCGTGGTGAAAGTTGCCACCTTCGATGCCAACCCGCCATTTGGTTCGGTGGATGCGAAAACCCACCAGATCGTCGGCTACGATGTCGATTTCGCCAGTGCCCTGGCGAAGGCGCTGGGCGTGAAACTGGAGCTGGTTGCCACCAACCCGGCCAACCGTATTCCACTGCTGCAGTCCGGCAAAGCCGATCTGATCGTGGCGGATATTACCATCACCCCGGAACGCGCCCAGGTGATTGATTTCTCGACGCCCTATTTTGTCACCGGCCAGCAGTTCCTGGTTCCGGCTAAATCTGGCGATAAGCTGGATGACTACGCCCGGGCGCGTATAGGGGCAGTCAAAGGCACCACAGGCGAACAGGCGCTGCATCAGCGCTTCCCGCAGGCACGCGTGCTGGCCTATGACGATATCCCGCTGGCCCTGACCGCGCTGCGCAACGGTAACGTACAGGCGATAACCCAGGACAGCACTATTCTGGCGGGCCTGCTGGCGGGCGCGCCGGATAAAGCGAATTTTAAAATCATTCCCGACCTGCTGAGTAAAGAAGAGATCGGCGTGGGCGTGAAAAAAGGCGAAACCGCGCTGCTGAAGGCGGTTAACGATGAGCTGGTGAAGCTTGAACAAAACGGGCAGGCGGCGAAGATTTATGACGTCTGGTTTGGCCCATCCACCACTACGCCGCAGCCGCGCTCGTTTACCATAGAAGCAAAATAATATGCGGTCTTTCGTCTTCTCCCGTTCCGCGGCCAGTGCCGCGGATTTTTCACGTCTGGACAACGCCAGCGTCACCTTTCGAGATGTCGTGAAAACGTATGGCGATCGTCGGGTACTGAACGGTATCAATCTGACCATTCAGCCCGGTGAGGTGGTGGCGATCCTCGGCCCTTCCGGCTCGGGAAAATCGACGCTGATCCGCCTGATCAGCCAGTTGGAAACGCTCAGCGCCGGTGAGATCCTGATCGACGGTAAACCCACCCGCCATCTGCGTGGCAGGCAGCTCTATCAGCTGCGCAGCCACGTGGGCTTTGTCTTCCAGCAGTTTAATCTCTACACCCATCTTAACGCCCGGGACAACGTCGCCACGGCGCTGGAGTTTGTTCACGGCTGGCAGAAAGCCGCCGCGCGTGAACGGGCGCTGGCGCTGCTGACGCAGGTTGGCCTGGCCGACAAAGCAGAGCATATGCCGTCGCAGCTCTCGGGCGGCCAGCAGCAGCGAGTGGCTATCGCTCGCGCCCTCGCCTCCTCGCCGGAGATCATTCTGTTCGATGAGCCAACCTCGGCCCTGGATCCGGAGATGATCGGCGAAGTGCTGGCGGTCATGAAGGCGCTGGCCCACAGCGGGATCACCATGATCGTGGTCACCCATGAGATGCAGTTTGCCCGGGAGATTGCCGATCGGGTGGTGTTTATTGACGGTGGAGATATTCTCGAAGCCGCACCCGCCGCCGAGTTCTTCGCCCGGCCACAGCATCCCCGCACCCGCCGCTTTCTGCAAAAAGTGCTCGACCCGCTGCATCAGGAGTCCGCAGAGTGATGCCCGCTCTCGACTGGCATGGCGTATTCAGCGGGCCGCCTCTGCAATGGTTGATCTCTGGCTTTCTGACCACGCTGTGGGTCAGCGTCGCCGGGATCGTGCTGGCGACCTTACTGGCCATTCTGCTGCTGGGGCTCAGACTGGCGGGCGGACGCCCCGGCCGGGCGCTGGTCGCCTGCTGGGTGTCGCTTTTTCGCAATACGCCCCTGCTGGTTCAGCTCCTGTTCTGGTACTTCGCGGCCTGGAACCTCCTGCCGCTGACGGTAAAGGATTTTGTTAACGACGAGAACGGCTGGTCGATCCTGCCGGGCAATGTCTGGTGGCTGACCCCGGAATTTCTCTGCGCGATGTGGGGACTCGGCGTATTTACGTCCGCGTTTCTTATTGAGGAGATCGCCTCCGGCCTGCGGGCCATTCCCGACGGCCAGCGCGAGGCAGCGCTGACGCAGGGCTTCACTCCCCTCGGGCTTTTTCGCCATATTCTGCTGCCTCAGGGGCTGGCTAATGCCTGGCAGCCAATTGTCGGCCAGTATCTGAACCTGATGAAGCTCTCATCCTTAGCCAGCGGGATTGGCTTTGCCGAGCTGACCTATCAGGTGCGACAGATCGAGAGCTATAACGCCCACGCGCTGGAAGCCTTTGCCGTAGGAACCGCGCTCTATTTATTGACCGGCGTAATTTTTGGCGTACTGCTGACCCGGCTGACGCCGTTTACCGGCTCCCGGCCTGAGGTACGAAGAACATGATCGCCAACCTGAATGTGATTAGCGATAACCTCGACTACCTGCTGTGGGGACGGCTGGCGGAAGGCCAGCCCGGCGGCGTGGTGCTGACCCTGCTGATGGCGATCGGCGCCGCCGCGCTGGCCCTGCCGGGCGGGATCCTGCTGGCCTGTCTGGCCTGGCGTTTCGGCGGTCTGGTGCGCCGGGTGCTGTTTCTGTGGGCGGAGATCATTCGCGGCATCCCGCTGATTTTTGTGATTTTCTGGCTCTGGTATCTGCTGCCGATGCTCACAGGAAGCGATCTGCCCGGTGCCATGACGGTCACCCTGGCGCTGGCCTGGTTTACCGCCGCTTCGGTGATGCACTCTGTGCTGGCGGGGCTACAGGCTCTGCCTGCCGGTCAGCGGGAAGCGGCGCAAACTCAGGGCTTCAGCAGCGGTCAGCTGCTGCGGTTAATTCTGCTGCCGCAGGCTATCCCCAATGTCCTGCCCTCGCTGGTGGGTATTTTTATCGGCCTGCTCAAGGACACGTCTCTGGCGTTTATCGTTAATGTGCCGGAGTTGACCACGGTCGCGGGCCAGGTGAACAGCCGGGTGCAAATCTACCCGGTGGCGATTTTTGTCTTTACCGGTGCGGTCTATTATCTGCTGTGCTGCGGCTTAAGTCTGCTGGCGCGGCGCTGGCTGCCTGACAAACGGGTTTCACGCCAGTAGTTCAATCCCCTCCGGTATGTCACCGGGGAGATGCTGCAACATAAAGTCGAGCAGCTGGCGGACAGCAGCCTGCTGCGCCGCCTGTTTCGGCCAGACCAGGTAGTAGCCATCGCCGGTGGCAACCGCCTGCGAAAACGGCAGTGCCAGCAGACCGTCGCGCACGGCATCGAGGCTGAGGAGCAGATCCCCGACCGAGACGCCGTGGCCGCTGATGGCCGCCATATTGCCCTGCTCCAGCGTATCGAATACCTTCCCTTCGCTTATCCGCAGCGCAGGACTGGCGCCCGTTTTTTGCAGCCAGCGCCGCCAGTCACGGCGGTCGGCAGACGGGTGGATCAGCTCGCAGCGGGAGAGATCGCCTGCCGCCTGGCCGGCCATCGCGGGTGCACAAACCGGGATCAGCCACTCCCTGAACAGCAGGGCGCTGTCGGTATCCGCGCCAAACTGCCCATTACCGAGCAGGACCGCGCAGTCATAAGGCTCGCGGGCAAAATCGACGCTGTCCATGTCCATCCAGACGCTGGTCATATCGACCACCGACCGGGCCTGCCGTTGATGAAACGCTTGCAGCACATTAAGCAGCCAGCGCATCGTCAGGGTTGAGGGCGCTTTCAGCCGCAGCCTGCCGGCGCGATGGCGAAAGGCCTGACAGGCCCGTTCAATCGACTGAAATCCCACGGCCAGCTCGTTTGCCAGCAGTCGCCCGGCCCCGGTGACCTCCACCTTTGGACCGCGGCGGATAAACAGCTGGCAGTCAAACCAGGACTCGAGGGTGCTGATATGCCGACTGACGGCACCGGGCGTAACGTGCAGCTCCGCGGCGGCCAGGCTAAATGACCCCAGCCGGGCGGCGGATTCAAAAGCGCGGAGGGCATAGAGGGGAGGAAGGGACATATTGCACCAGAATAAGAGTGAGTTTTACTCACAGTAAATCGCACTATTACCCGTTTTTCAATCCTTGTAATAAGCATAATAATACGCATTCTTCGCTATCAAAGAGTGAGTAATTATCATGAACATGCCACTACTGGCCGCCTATATCCTGTCGATCCTGACCCTGCTGCTAACGCCCGGTCCGGTGATTGCGCTGGTCACCCGCGCCGCCGCACGGGACGGCTATGGCAGCGCCGTACGCACGATGATCGGCACCAATCTGGCCTCGCTGACCCTGATTGCCGGTGCGGCACTGATGTTGACCGGTATCGTGGCGCTAAATCCGCACTGGCTGGCTGGGCTGGGGATCTTAGGGGCGATCTATATTGGCGCTATTGCCCTCGGCAGCCTGCTGCCCCGCCGCCAGCAGCAGGTCATATCGGAAAAGGAACCCACGGCACACTCAGGACTGCTCGCAGGCTATCTGACCGGCGTCGCCAATCCGAAAGATATTCTGTTTTTCGTCTCATTCTTTCCGCAGTTTATTGCCGTTACGCCGGGGATCGGCACCAGCCTGACGCTGCTGACCCTGGTCTGGATCCTGCTGGATTTGGCCGTGCTTTCACTCTATATCTTTGCGGTAACGCGCTGGTTATCCGCCCGCTGGATGGCAAAAATGGAGACGTTTTCCGCCCTTTTCTTGCTCACCGTGGCATTTTTCAGTCTCGTCTATAACGCCCGCACGGTGCTCTTTGCCACCGCTTAGAATATGAAACATTGTTTTGACCCGAAACGTTTCGGAAAGAGCATTATACTCCTCTTTTTGCAATCCACTATTTCCAGGTAGATCCTTAACGCCTTTGTTCAACAGGAGTTGCTTCAAATCATAGAAGTGCATTTCGACCAATAAAAGCGATTGAATCCGCCGCTGAACGCCTTACTCTTTATGTAATCTTATGTAAAGGAAGGTACCAGCACCATGAATCTGAAGGATTTATTCCAGACCACCGATCCGAGCCGTCGCCGCTATGGCGTCGCGTTCTTTGTCGGGATCATCGGCGGGATTATGTCGGCGTTTGTGAAATGGGGTGCAGAGGTTCCGCTGCCGCCGCGTACCTTCACCGGCGGACGTAACGAGTTCAACCCGCCGTACCTGTTCCTGCGTGACTACCTGGGTATCGACCCCACCAGCACCGTCTATACCTTCTCTGAACACATTATCAACCCGGTGATGATCACCCATATCATCTTCTCTCTGGTGTTCGCGATCGGCTACTGCGTAGTGGCAGAAGTCTTCCCCAAAGTGAAGCTGTGGCAGGGTGCAATGGCCGGTCTGCTGGCGACGCTGTTCGTCCACGGTATCAGTTTCCCGCTGCTGCACCTGACGCC
>DATEKR010000369.1:0-15312 GCA_035277345.1 Enterobacteriaceae bacterium | reverse complement strand
GAATAATCAGCGTTGATTCCGGCAGGTGGAAGTTGGTCACCAGGGCATCAATGACCTGATACTGATAGCCGGGGAAGATAAAGATCTGCGTATCGCCAAAGAACGGCGCAATCAGCCCCTCTTTGGTCGCCTGAGCGGCACTTTCCAGGGAACGCACCGAGGTGGTCCCGACGGCAATCACCCGGTTACCGCGCGCTTTGGCAGCCAGCACCGCGTCGACAACCTCCTGCGGCACTTCCGCATACTCGGAGTGCATAATATGGTCTTCAATGCTGTCGACGCGCACCGGCTGGAAGGTTCCTGCTCCAACGTGCAGGGTCACAAAGGCCAGCTCTACACCTTTTTCACGCAGACGGGCCAGCAGGGGTTCATCAAAGTGCAGCCCGGCGGTCGGTGCGGCAACCGCACCCGGTTTCTGGCTATAAACGGTCTGATACAGCTCACGGTCCGACTCTTCGTCTGGACGATCAATATAGGGAGGGAGCGGCATATGGCCGATGGCGTTCAGAATATCCAGCACCGGACGTTCGTCGTTAAACTCGACTTCAAACAGGGCATCGTGACGCGCGACCATAGTGGCCTTAATGCTTTCGTCATCGCCCAGCAGCAGTTCAGCACCCGGCTTTGGCGCTTTCGAGGCGCGGATATGCGCCAGAATACGCTTATCATCAAGCATCCGCTCAACCAGCACTTCAATCTTGCCGCCGCTGGCTTTACGGCCAAACAGACGCGCCGGGATCACCCGGGTATTATTAAAGACCAGCAGATCGCCGGGGTTGAGCTTATCGAGCAAATCGGTGAAAGTACCATGCGTCAGCGCACCTGTTGGCCCATCCAGCGACAGTAAGCGGCAGCCGCTACGTTCCGGCTGTGGATAGTGGGCAATCAGGGATTCAGGTAACTCAAACGAAAAATCTGCAACGCGCATGACACTAACTCAGGACAAAATAAGAGGCGGGTAGTCTAGTGCTGACGCCCCTTCGCTGCAACCGTTAGCGGCGATAGCACAGGTAATAACCGATGAATTTTCTTGCTCACCTGCACCTGGCGCACCTCGCCAACAGCTCCCTTTCCGGCAACCTGCTGGCCGATTTTGTGCGCGGTAACCCACAAGACGACTATCCGGCGGACGTGGTTGCGGGGATTTTTATGCACCGGCGCATCGACGTAATGACCGATAACCTGCCGGAGGTGACGGAGGCCAAAACCTGGTTTCGTCCGCAAACCCGCCGCGTCGCGCCCATTGCGCTGGATGTGATGTGGGACCACTTCCTTTCCCGCCACTGGGCGCAGCTGTCGCCCGAGCTGCCGCTGGAAGATTTCGTCCGCTATGCTCACCAGCAGGTCAGCACGATCCTGCCCGACTCGCCGCCGCGCTTCGTTAACCTCAATGAATATCTGTGGTCGGAACGCTGGCTGGTACGCTACGGCGATATGGACTTTATTCAGCGCGTGCTAAACGGGATGGCCAGCCGCCGCCCGCGTCTGGAAGCGCTGCGCGATAGCTGGCAGGATCTGGACACCCACTATGACGCCCTGAGCGAGCGTTTCTGGCAGCTCTATCCGCGCATGATGACGCAGGCAAAGAATCAGCAGCTGTAGAACGGTTATACCTATGAATCCTGATAGGCGTAGCCTATATTATCGATTGTCAGGGTCGCGTTGTGCTCGCCGATCCTGCTCCCTATACTGGCACGCGTTGCGTTCTAAATATCCCTACCTTTAACAGGAGAACACCATGGTTCTGGTCACTCGTCCGGCTCCGGACTTCACAGCTGCTGCCGTTCTGGGCAACGGTGAAATCGTTGAAAACTTCAACTTCAAACAGCACACCAGCGGTAAAGCCACCGTTCTGTTCTTCTGGCCGATGGACTTCACCTTCGTTTGCCCGTCTGAGCTGATTGCCTTCGACAAGCGTTACGAAGAGTTCCAGAAGCGCGGCGTGGAAGTGGTTGGCGTCTCCTTTGACTCCGAGTTCGTACACAACGCATGGCGTAACACCCCGGTCGACAAAGGCGGTATCGGCCAGGTTAAATATGCAATGGTTGCTGATATCAAACGTGAAGTTCAGCAGGCATACGGCATCGAGCATCCGGACGCTGGCGTTGCGCTGCGCGGCTCTTTCCTGATCGACGCTAACGGCATCGTTCGTCACCAGGTCGTTAACGACCTGCCGCTGGGCCGCAACATCGACGAGATGCTGCGTATGGTTGACGCCCTGCAGTTCCACGAAGAGCACGGCGAAGTGTGCCCAGCTCAGTGGGAAAAAGGCAAAGAAGGTATGAACGCGTCTCCGGACGGCGTTGCGAAATACCTGAGCGAAAACGTCTCCAGCCTGTAATTACCCGGCTGTATAAAAAAGGCTCGCGATGCGAGCCTTTTCTCTTTCTTTACCCGCCCGCTTAACGCGATTTAACATCGCGCCAGACGCCCAGGCCCATCCACACCAGCCCGGCAACACCCAGCAGCAGCGCTCCCCAGACCAGCATCGTTTTCCACAGCCCCTGACGTTCGGCCTGTGAGGTCGCACTCAGCCGCGCTTCCCCGCCCAGCGTCACCGTCTCTTTTACCTGCGCCTCAGGCAGCGCCGAGGGATCGACCTGCTTACGCAAGGCCTCTGGAATCAATCCATCCAGGCTTACCGCCGCAGGCTGAGCCGCTTTATTGCCCCAGGCCAGCATAAAGGGCTTCTTGCCCTGGGTATTGAACACCAGCACCTGACGATCCCGGCTCCCGACGACCTTCGGCAGCGCGGCGGGCAGGTGAGCATCAAGGGTGGTGATACGCACGGCCTGCACCACCGCGCCCGGCAGGGTCATTTGTGCCTGAGATTGTCCATCACGCCGCCACAGAACCTCTTTACGCAGCGGCTGCCAGGGTTCACTTTGCGCACTGCGCCAGGCGATATCCACCGGCAATACGCCCTCCTCTGCCAGTTCCACCGACAGGGAACGTAACGGCTGCGGCTGCGTCCACTGATACAGCGCCTCGGTGGAAGAAACCGGCTGCCCTTCGCTGACTAATTTCACCTGCTCCAGGGCGGTTTCCTCCCGGCCCAGCGTCGCCGTCGCCTGGGTTATCGTCACCGGCAGACTCGGCGCATCAAACACCATCAGTAAATAGCGGGCCGTCAGGCGTCTGTTGACAGGAATAGTGTCGATCTTCAGGCGGTCGCTGCCGCTGGTCAGCTCCATCAGCGGTGCATCCTCCTGCAGTAGTGTCCAGCGACGCAGGTCGCCACTGTAAAAAAGCGTCACCTTGCCCTGCCAGCGCTCTGCGGGCTGACGCCAGGTCAGCCCAAGCTGCGTGAGAGCAAAGCGCTCAGGCATCGTCTCCGGCAGGGCCAGGAGATAACTCTGCCCGACGCTGTCGACGCGACGCCCTTCAATGCGAATATCCACCCCGTCCGGGGAGCGCAGCTGAACAACGCCGCTCTCTTCCTCTTTTGCCGCCAGAGGAAAAAGACGCAGCGGTATCGCCTCAGGTTCGGCGGCCTCGATATGACGCGTCGCCAGGGTAAAGGGCACCCGCTCGCCATCGTGGTTAAACACGCGTACATCGCGTAAGTCCGGCCATACGCTGCGGGCATACACCCCGGAAGGCAGATCGACGCGATACCATGGCGATGCCTCGGGCAGCTCCAGCTCCGCACCCCAGGCGTAATCCTGCGGACGTTCAGGCGTCGTATCCTGGCTAAATGCCGATCCACACACGCTCAATAACGCCATTAATAACACTCCGTGCAGCCCTTTCATGGTTCTTCTCCCTTAGTCTGCGCCTGAGCCGGTTTTGGCGGCAGCGGGGCAAAATACCCCACGATCAGCACCAGAACGGCCACGCCAATAAACGCAATGGCCCGTGATAACCCCCCGCCGCCAGCGCTATCCACCAGCATCAGCTTAACCAGTACAATCCCTAACAGTACGCTACCGCCCAACCACTCGCGCCGCATGTGACGACGCGTCGCCATGACCATCACGACCAGGGCAATCAGCATCCAGAACAGCGCAAAGCTGGTCTGGACCAGTCGCGATGCCCACAGGCTGTCGACTTCCCAGGCCACGTCACCATAGCAGGCCAGGGCGCGCAGCAGCGCGCCATTGAGCCACCAGAAGCCCGACACCACAAACAGCCACAGACGCCAGTCCCGGGGGGTACAGTGGGCATAGTGCGTTTCGACAAAGCGGCAATAGCCCCACAGGCCAAAGAACGCGAACAGCGCGCCTTCCTCCAGCGGATTGATCAGCGGCAGATAAGGCATGCCGAACACCGTTCCATCCAGAAGATTGGCAACAATCAGCGCAATAAACAGCGGGACCGCCAGCGGGAGCAGGCCCAGCGCACCGTACAGCACGGGCCAGGTCCGGAACGGCCAGCTATCGCGACGAATGGCGGCCAGCACCAGGGCTATCACCACGCCACCCGCCGCCATCGGCAGGCCGAACCGCCAGGCCTGCATGCCCCATTCGAATGTATTCACCAGCCACCACAGCTCACCGAGCGCCGCCAGTAACAGTATCCAGAAAAGTGAAATATGGAGGCTCTTCGACACAATGGCCGGTGCCGAAGCCGCGTCCCTGAAAAGCAGGATCAGCGCCGATGGCAGCGCCAGGCACCAGACGAGGTTTTGCCACCCGGCGGCCAGAATATGCCCCTGATCCACTGTCTGCCAGACCACCAGATAGAGCATCGCCGGCCACAGCAGCCACTGAGCGTGACCCAGATCCCGCCATGCCAGGCGCTGGCTTAACGCACGCCATAGCCAGACCGAGCCGCTCAGCAGGAACAGGAAGCCCACGCCGATATCCCCTATGGCGGACGGCATCAGCTTTGCCGCTGCGCCCAGGGCAATCATCCACAGCAGGATCGCACCGACCAGCAGCCCCCTGCAGACAAGGTTCTGCACGGGACGCCATAGCAGCGCGGCAGCCATCCAGCAGCCGCTGAGTACGATACAAATCAGCAGCGCAGAGCGCGGCGTCAGGCCATCAAAACCAGCCCACATCGCGCTAAACAGCGCCAGCATCAGCAGAGCCGTGCCGCTATAGCTCATCCGCCGCTGCTGCTGTTGCATACCCAGCCACAGGATCCCCAGACCTTCCAGGGCCCAGGCCATCGCCGTCCAGCGGGCCGACAGGGCCAGCGGGATCGCCAGCGTGACAAAAGCGCTTCCGAGGGCCAGACCCGCCAGCACCAGCGGTTTTCCTGCGCCGGGATAACGTTTAAGTACGCCCCAGGCCAGGGTGATATAGACGAGGCCGAATCCCAGGGCGCTAAACGCCGGGCCATATACCCAATGCTGCACAATGGCGTACTGCATCCCGAACCCGACCAGCGGCGGGGCAAACAGCATCACGCCATCAATAATGCGTTCACGCTGATGCTGCGCACGCAGCGATAGCCCAACGCTCAGCACCCCGAACAGCAGGATATTGGCCATCAGGAACAGCTGGCAGCTGAGATAGTATTCCGGGCGGTAATTTTGCAGCCCCCAAATCCCGGCCACGCCGAAGGAGAACAGCATCCCCAGCAGATTCAGTTCGCGCCAGTGCTGCCAGACGCTGATAGCAAGAATGCCGATGGAGAGCAGCAGGTAGAATGAGAACAGGGCCGTATGGCTCCCGCCGCCAGTAGAGAGCAGAATCGGGGCAAGATAGCCGCCGAGGCTTGCCAGCAGCGCGAGGCTTAATGCCCGCTGCAGTACCGCGAGCCCGACGCTGGCCGCACAGATGACGATCAACTGAGCAAAGGCCAGGGTCATCGGCAACATCTGCCATAGCCGGAACGCGCCAAATATCGTCAGGTAGAGGGCACCCACCGCGCCACCCTGCAGGATCAGGGCAAAAACCGTCTGCTTATGGCGCAGACGCCAGCCCAACCCCAGCAGGACGATTGCCGCCAGGACCACCGACACCAGCCGCAGTTCCAGCGGAAAGAGGGCATATTCGGCCGTATAACGCAGCAGAAACGAGAGGCCGATAAACAGCAGCACAATCCCCAGCTTAGCCAGCGGATTCCCCTGCATAAACCAGCGCGCCAGTGAGGTCACGAGGCCCCACGAAGCTGACTCAGGTGCGTCCGCTATCGGTTCCGGCTGTGCAACAGGAGAAGGCGCTGATGATGCAGTGGAGGCGCTGCGCGCCCAGACGTTTCTCGGCGGCGGTGGGACATCGACAGGATCGGTGACCTCGTCGACCTCCGGGAGCGGCAGCTCAGGTCTGGAGACGACCGTCGGGTCAGCAAATTGCCGCTCAAGGGCAGCCAGCCGCTGGCGCAATAGCTGAAGCTCATCCTGCGCGGCGACGCTGCGCCGCCAGGCCGCAACTGCCAGCATGGGGACAATCACCAGCATCAGAATGAGTACGCCTGCGCCTAAAAATAAAAGACCATCCATGTACTTTCACCTTGACTCAAAGGTGGCGTGACACGCCACTGTGCGCCCGCCCCCGCGAGCACTCCGGTTCAGGTGGCGGACCAGACCGATGCACTCACCGCAGAGAGCATCAATGTATCGGCCTGTAGCCTACCGTTACCTTCGTTAAGCCGCCAGTTTTTTTCCCGTAACAGCGGCGAGTTCCCCATCACCACCTCGCAGGCGTCACCCCGATTGATTGCCACCAGCACGCGCTGGTGCTTCCAGACCCGGACAAAGACCACCACATCCTCTTCGGCATAGAGAACCTGACAACCTCCCTGACGCAGAGGCAAACTGCCTTTGCGCAGGCGCGCCAGCCGCTGATACAGCCCCAGCAGTTCGCTATCCTGACGGGCCTTATCCCAGGGGAAAGGCTTGCGGCAGAACGGATCCTGCTCACCGTCCAGCCCGACCTCATCTCCGTAATAGATGCAGGGCACGCCGGGCCAGCTAAACAGCCACACCACCGCCAGCGGCAGGCGGGCAATATCGCGGCCCAGCAGCGTCTTAAAGCGCGGCGTATCGTGACTGTCGAGCTGATTAAACATTCTGAGCTGCTGCTGATGCGACAGACCGGCGCGGTAGTTATCCATCCACGCCATACAGGTCCGGGCGCTGATATGCTGCGGATCGCCTGAGATATCGGTTCTGGAAAGGAATGCCCACAGGGGGAACGTAAAGCCGCGATAGTTCATCGCCGCATCTTCGGCATCCGCCTGCAGCCACTGCCGGGCATCGCCGAAATGCTCGCCGAGAATATACGCATCGGGTCGGGTTTCCTTTGCCGCCCGGCTAATCCCGGCCACGTGCTGTAAGTTATTTGCGGCACCGCCGCCCTCGCCCAGCATATGCACCACATCGAGTCGCCAGCCGTCCATCTCCCAGGGCGCTTTCAGCCAGTGGCGCACGATGCTGTCGCTTCCCTGATACACCTCCTCCACCAGCGTCGGCGAACGATAGTCGAGCTTGGGCAGGCTGCTGTAGCCCAGCCAGTCAAGGGCCAGTCCGTCAGGGGAAAAGCTGTACCATGACCGACTGGCGGAGTCGGGAGAGTGGCAGGCCCCGCCCTCGCCACGGCGGTGACGATCGAACCAGGCGTGCGAATCGCCGCTGTGGTTAAAGACGCCGTCCAGCACCAGCCGCATCCCGGCTTTGCGGGTGGCTTCACGCAGGCGCAGCAGCGCCGCGTCGCCGCCGAACTGCGGATCCACGCGGCGATAGTCCTCCGTATCGTACTTATGCACGCTCGGAGCGACAAAGACCGGGTTCAGGTAGAGGGCGTTAACGCCGAGCGCCTTCAGATACGGCAGTTTCTGGCGGATACCGTCGAGATCGCCCCCATAAAAGGTGGATCCACCGGCTTCGGCACTCAGCGGTTCATCCCAGTCGCGCAGAATGATTTCCCGTCCGGCGGATGCGTGCCAGTAGACCTTGTCCTGCTCCGGACTGCGCGGTTCGCTGCGGGCAAACCTGTCCGGAAAGATTTGATAGAAAATCCTGTCCGCGACCCACTCCGGTCCGTTATCCGGTACATCCACGGCAAACTGCTCCAGCCTCGCAGGAGGAAAATCGCACAAGCCCTGCGGCGTAAACCAGCGCTGGCAGTCGGGCCACAGCAGCTTAAAGCTGTAGCGGCGACGCGGCTGGCCGTCGTGGATCTCCAGCGTCACCTGCCAGGCGCTGACGCCCGGCTGCGGCGCACGCTTCAGGCGCTTCATCGGCAACTGGATCTCTTCATTGTCCCGCTCGGCGCGCAGAGAAACCCGCGTCGGCTGCGCGTTCCCCGTCAGCCACAGCGTTATCGTCAGACGGTCTTCGCGCCGGGTCACAAACGGTGCGACCGGCAAATGCCAGGCATTCAACATCACGCTCCTCCCTTAATGCAGTATTCCGCCACCATGCCACAGGCACGACACATCGCCCTCCTCTTTTCCCGCTTTTTGTCCGGGTGAGAACGGGGGCGCAGAGAGGTGGTTTTGTGATCCCGCACAAGACCTGACGGGCAACTGGCAAACAATTGCCCCGGCAGTTAGGGCTTATGCATGAGGAGCCAGCGGCGGCGGGTTTCTATACTTACCGACACGCTTATTTTTCCTGGAGTTAGCATGAGCAACAAACCCCATATTCTGATCGTCAGCGAACTGACTCAGCCAATGCTCGACGCCCTTTCCGAACACTTTACCCTGCATAAATGGTGGCAGGCTGACCAGCCTCAGCTGCTGCGTGACTACGCCACGCAGATACGCGGCGCCTTTACCCGCGGGAATCAGGGCATCAGCGGCGAGCTTATCGACAGCCTGCCGAATCTGGAAGTTATCAGCAGCTTCGGCGTGGGCGTGGACGCCATCGACCTGCCCACAGCGCGAGCGCGTGGGATCCTGGTCAGCAATACGCCACGCGTGCTGGATGAGTGCGTGGCCGATACCGGGCTGGCACTGATGCTGGCGGTCACACGCACGATTTGCACCGCCGACCGCTTTGCCCGCAGCGGCGAGTGGCTAAAGCGCGGCTATCCGATGGCATGGAAGATGACCGGCAAGCGCTGCGGTATCGTGGGAATGGGCAATATTGGCCGGGAAGTGGCGCAGCGGGTGGCCGGCTTTAAGATGCCGGTACACTACTTTAGCCCACGTGATGCCGGGCAGCCTCAGTGGCAGCGACACAACTCCATTGAGGAGCTGGCTACCGCGGTCGATTTTCTGGTGCTGACGCTGCCGGGCGGCGCAGCCACCCGACATATTATTAACGCTGAGATTCTCAAGGCGCTGGGGCCGGAAGGGATTCTGATCAATATCGCCCGCGGATCGGTGGTCGATACGGATGCGCTGATTGGGGCCCTGCACAGCGGGCAGATCCGCGGCGCGGGGCTGGACGTCTTTGAGCAGGAGCCGCAGATCCCATCGGCCCTGTGCGAGATGGACAACGTGGTGCTGCTTCCGCATCTGGCGAGTAACACCGCCGAAACCCGTCAGGCGATGGCCGATCTGGCTATCGATAACCTGCTGCGCTACTTCCGTGAAGGCAGCGTTAATACGCCCGTTTAAGACGCGAACAGGGGGAAATCCCCTGAGAGATCCCCAGAAAACTTAGTAAACCAATATCATATCGATATACCGTTGCTGTAATTTCTTCAACCCCGAGTCCAGCGACAGGGTTTTCAATATGAGCGGAGAATGCCGAAATACATTCTCCGCCAACTTTAGGGTGATTTCCCCGCGGTCTGAGCTTTAGCTGTCACCGATGTCCTGGTCTATCTTTCCTTTGAACGTTTGAATTTACGGCCTTTAGGTTTACTTTTATAAAGGTAAAAATAGCCTTCATGTTGTGCTTCTTTAATTCGCTCCAGCAGACCTTTACCCAGATAACTTTCTGTTGTTGATGTCTTTTTTCCTGAATCCAGTACCCTTTCCCACCCATCACCAAAATTGTAATAGTGGTTAGCCGGACAGCCCGAAACCCGCAGGGGTTCGCCGGAGACAGGCGGGTGCGTCTGCAGCTGCTGTACTGCTGAAACCGAAAACAATGGCACGATCGTCGTAATAATTTTGTTCAAGGGAACGCTTTTGTTACTTAAAAAAAATAAAATAATTCTAACGCGGTCCGCGATTTTTTATTTATTGTTTCGGATGTCGCCACTTTAAAAAGAAAGAAATCAATTGTGATTATTATTTACCCCCGGCACTCACCTTGTATTACAGCATCTAATAATCATCAATTGACATGCAACCCTTTGTAAGTGAGGCACAAAACATTGCTTATTAACAAACCCAACTTAATAGATGAGAGATATTATGGCCACTTACACAATTCATGATACGAGTCTTCGCGTAAAATATTTGGCAAATAGTGATGATTACATTTTTCGTAGTGCTGAACGGGCAGGTTACCACTATTCTATTGGAGACGGAGCTGGTGCAAGCCTTGCATCTCTAGCATATGCATATGAAGGCACAGTAGATAATTATGATCAATCCTTCCTGAGCCAGAATGCGCTAGATGCTGGTTTCTTCTTACTAAACACTGCATACCCGGAGTCAGATCTCAAGATTGTGACTGACGAAGTCAGTGTGATGTTTATGTACCAAAACTTCCTTAATAACCCATTCACTTTTCAGCCAGTTGTAGAATTCTGATGCCATTTTGATGAAAAAATGAACCGTTCAATGAGCGGTTCTTTCATCCCTGAACTTTTCAGATCGTCAGATGTCAATTACTTGTTAACTATCTGGAGAGAATGGAATGATGAAGCCCCTTTTGATTAGCTCGGCTGTTATTTGTAGTTTTATATTTTCATTACCTGCCAATGCCGACGTCACGGCAGCCACGGCCAAAACCAAAGAACAAATAAACACCTGCGTAACAAAGAATCTGGACGCATTATCTGATGTCAGCTATATCGTCCTGGAGCAAGTCAGGCCTACAGACACAGCATATACAATGACTGAGTACAAAGTAGCAATTAAGGGACAGGCAGAGACTTATCAGTTCACCTTAAATAGCTGGGATAGCAGAAGAACTTTATCTCTGCACTCCACAGGCAATACGAAAACCAAAGAGCAGCGCCTTAAATCAATTGTTCTTCAGTGTGGTTAGCTATATTAGTTCTCAGTGCTTATGAGCTTTAAGCATTTATATCACTCATTATGCAGGGAGTGATGACCGGCGGCGCAGGCGCTGGTTTCACTCCCCCAGGTGGTTTCGCTGTCCCTCGGCATGATCATGTGATCTGCGTTTAAGGTAATCGCGGAGGGAACCGACATCCTTAGCGCGTTCCGGGACCAGGGGGAGGCTCCCTCTGAGGAATCCCCCGTTTCTTACGCCGCGCGACGGCGCTTAATGCCCCAGCCCACCAGCAGCAGTCCAATCCACGCAAACCCGACGTACAGGGAGATGCGGGTTTCCGGATGCCAGCCAATCAGGCCAATAATAAAGACCAGGAAGATCACCCCGACGACGGTCGTCGGCACACCGCCCGGCACGCGGAATTTCAGGGCTTTCACCTCTTCCGGCGGCAGACGACGGCGGAAGGCAATCTGCGACAGCAGGATCATGATCCATACCCAGACGGTCGCGAAGGTTGCCAGGGAGGCAATCACCAGGAAGACGTTTTCCGGCATGATGTAGTTAAGATACACCGCGATCAGCAGCGCCAGCGTCATCACCGTGACCGTCACCCACGGAATACCGCGGCGGGAGGTTTTGGCGAAAATCTTCGGCGCATTGCCCTGCTCCGCCATCCCGTGCAGCATACGTCCGACGCCAAACACATCGCTGTTGATTGCCGAGAGTGACGCGGTCAGCACCACAAAGTTAAGGATGCTGGCAGCGAAGGTAATGCCCAGATGCTGGAAGGTCAGAACAAATGGACTGCCGCCGGTGCCGACCTGGTTCCACGGGTAGATGGACATAATGACGAACAGGGTGCCGACATAGAACACCAGAATACGCATCGGAACCGAGTTAATGGCGCGGGGAATCGACTTCTCTGGATCTTTGGCTTCGCCAGCGGTGATACCGATAATTTCGATACCGCCGTAGGCGAACATCACCATTTGCAGGGACATAATCATCCCCAGCCAGCCGTTGCTGAAGAAGCCGCCGTTGGTCCACAAATTATGGATACCCGTCGGCTCGCCGCCGTTACCAATACCCCAGATAATAATGCCGAAACCGGCGGCAATCATGATGATAATGGTGGCGACTTTAAAGAATGAGAACCAGAACTCCATCTCGCCGAAGACTTTTACGCTCATCATATTGATGGCGAAAATCAGCAGTACCACGCTCAGCACCCAGACCCAGTGCGGCACGGCCGGGAACCAGACGCCCATATAAATACCGAAGGCGGTGACGTCGGCGATGGCGACAATCAGCATTTCAAAGCAGTAGGTCCAGCCGGTGACATAGCCCGCCAGCGGCCCGAGGTTTTCCTGAGCATAGCGTGAGAAGGAGCTGGAAGTCGGATTGTGCACTGACATCTCGCCAAGCGCGCGCATGATGATATAGGCCGCGACGCCGCCGATAATATAGGCCAGCAGGACGCTGGGTCCGGCCATCTTGATAGCGTCAGCCGAACCGTAGAACAGGCCGGTGCCGATCGCCGATCCAAGAGCCATAAAGCGGATATGTCGGGCGGTGAGCCCCCGCTTTAGCTTGTTAGTGCTTTCCATCTTTTCCATACCACTCAGAACAAATAAAAAACCACGGGGCCTGTAGCCCCGTGGTTAAACAATCGCTTTGTATTAGTGCGCGCTGGAGGTGACTTGTCGTCCCGCCGCGCGGTCCCAGATGACCGCCAGAACTACCATGACGGCAGTCGGCATCAACCAGGCCAGCCCCTGTTCCGCCAGCGGCAAACGCTGGGTCCAGGCCGGTAACATCTCACCAAAAGCCGACGCCTTGATGCCGTCGATGATACCAAAAAGCAGGCTGATAAACATGGCCGGGGCAATAATACGCGAGGAATTATTCCACCATGAGCGGGTAAAGCTCAATACCACCAGCACGATGCACGGCGGGTAGATAGCCGTCAGCACCGGGATAGAGATCTGGATCAGATGGCTCAGGCCCAGGTTAGACACCGCCATTGAGAAGCCACCGAGGATAAACACCAGGCTGCGATAAGAGAGCGGCAGATACTGGGCAAAGAACTCGGCACAGGCGCAGGTCAGGCCAACCGCCGTCACCAGACAGGCGAGGAAGATCAGCGCCGCCAGCAGCATACTGCCCGCGCCACCAAAGGTGTGCTGAACGTAAGCATGCAGAATTGCCGCACCGTTTGCCGACTGCTCGACCAGGCTGCCGCTGTCAGAGCCGAGACGGAACAGGGCCAGGTAGAGCAAGGTCAGACCAACACCGGCCATCAGGCCAGCCCAGATAGTGTAGCGGGTGAGCAGACGCGCTTCGGTCACGCCGCGAGAGCGGGCAGCGTTAACAATAACGATACCGAAGACCATCGCGCCCAGGGTGTCCATCGTCAGATAGCCGTTAACGAAGCCGTTTGAGAAGGCGGCATTTTCGTAGGCTTCCATCGCATGGCTGATCGGGCCAGCAGGCCAGACGACCGCGGCGATAGCCAGGATCACCAGCGCCACAATTTTCAGCGGCGCGAGGAAGTTACCCACCGTATCCAGCAGTTTGCCCGGATAGAGAGAGACCAGGATCACCAGCGCAAAGTAAACCAGGCTGTAGATAAACAGCGGCAGCGGACCGTTGCCGGTCAGCGGGGCAATCCCCACTTCAAAGGAAACAGTCGCGGTACGCGGCGTGGCAAACAGCGGACCGACGGCCAGATAGCAGACGGTGGCCAGCAGTACGCCAGCAACTTTGCCAATCGGGGTGCTCAGGCTGTCAACGCCGCCGCCCACTTTCGCCAGGGCGACAACCGTCAGCACCGGCAGGCCCACGGCCGTGATCAGAAAGCCAAATGCCGCCGTCCAGACATGCGGACCGGCCTGCAGGCCAACCATAGGGGGGAAAATGATATTACCGGCGCCAACAAACAGCGCAAAGGTCATAAAGCCCAGAGCGATGATGTCACGCGATTTTAACTGATGGGTCATAGCGTATTTACTGCCTGTGGATGTGGTGTTGAAACGTTAAAATTTTTGACTTCCCTGTGGGACAATCCCGCGGTGATTACACTCAATTCCAGCGGGAAATGCTCCTCTCCAGGCGCGGCGAAGAATAGTTTTTCGATTTACCACGCAAACACAGTCGGTCCAGTCGTGTCAGGGGCGCAATTTAAACGCTTATAACGTTTTAAAGCAAGGTGGGATCGTAAAACCAGATGATTATGCCAGAAAGCTAAATCAGACCAGTTCTAAACGCTATATATAAGAAAAACAAATGGCCAATCATGCGAACAAAAAATCAGCAAACAACGTTTATCCAGCTTGCTGCCAATAAAAAAGACCAGCCGAAGCTGGTCTGTGGCAACTATTCATGACAATTCGCCAGTCAGAGCGGTTTTGTGGCAATCAAACGTTCCGGTAAAGTGAAACTGAATTGTGTTCCTTTGCCCGGGGTACTGTCGATGTTCAGCCGACCTTCATGGTGATTGATCGCATGCTTGACGATCGCCAGCCCCAGCCCGCTACCGCCGGTCTGGCGCGAGCGGGCTTTATCCACCCGGTAAAAACGCTCGGTCAGGCGCGGAAGGTGCTCAGGCGCAATCCCAGGGCCGTTGTCGTCAACGCTGAATTCCACGCCGTGGGTGATTCTGTGCCAGCGTACGGTAATCTGCGTGCCTGGCGGGGTGTGGTTAACGGCGTTATAGACCAGGTTCGAGACGGCACTGCGCAGCTGCTCCTCGTTACCCAGCACTTTCAACCCCTCTTCAATCTCGAACTGCAGCAGATGCTTCGGCCCCAGAGTCTGAGCTTCACGCTCAACGATTTTTAGCATCACCGGCATATCAATACACTCGTTCAACGACAATATCGGCGATGCTTCGATTTTCGACAGCGTCAGCAGTTGCTTCACCAGTCCTTCCATACGCTGGGTCTGCTCACGCATGGTATGCAGCGCTTTTTCCCGCGTGGCGCCCTCCAGAATCTGCTCCTGCATCATCTCGAGATAGCCCTGCAACACCGTCAGCGGCGTACGCAGCTCGTGGCTGACGTTGGCAAAGAAGTTGCGTCTGGCCCCTTCCAGCTGATGCATCTGCGTCACGTCGCGGGCCACCATCAGCCACTGCTGCTCGCTGTAGGGCATGACGCGGATTTCGAGGTGACGGCCGCTGTTGAGGATCAGATTGTGCGGCCGGGCAAAATCACGGTTCTTCAGGTAGAGAGAAAATTCAGGGTAGCGCAGCAGGTTGAGGATATTTTGCCCGTTGTCATCCGGCCAGCGTAGCCCAAGCAGTTGCTGAGCCAGGCCATTACACCAGAAGATGG
>DATEKR010000368.1:0-46913 GCA_035277345.1 Enterobacteriaceae bacterium | reverse complement strand
GCAGGTTTGCCTTACCCCAGCCCATTTTTCCCAGTAGCGTCTGGCTACCCGCAATCAGCTCGCGCCAGGCGACCAGGTGGCTGCGGTTCGCAAAGGCCTGCCACGCCGGGAAAATAAAGTAGGACGGGTTAAGCGTCACAGAGGTGTTGCGATTAAACCCGCTGGCACCGGGCAGCATCACCCGATAACCGGCAAATTTTACCGTTGTATGGGCCAGCAGCGCTTTGGTGATGGCGTCCGAGGCAGCGCTGTAGCGAGCGTCGCGCCAGCGTTCATCCGCCTGCAGCAGCGCCCAGGCGATCATGATATCCCCGTCTGAGGCGTTATTCTTGTCAGTGATGGGATCCGGTGCCGTCGGGTTATAGCGCCAGTAAAACAGGCCGTTGGCCTTGTTTTTCAGGGTACGGTTGGTCCACTGCCACATCCGGTCGAAGCTGGCCTTATCGTCGTTTGCCACCGCCATCAGCATGGCGAACCCCTGCCCTTCCGTATGGGAGACGCTGCCGTTGCCGGTATCGACAATCCGTCCGTCCGGCATCAGAAAGCGGGCTTTATACTGGGTCCAGGCCTGAGTCTCCGCCCTGGAAGGGACGGAGGCTAACAGCGTAAACAGCACCGCCAGCGCGGTCAGAATGCGTATCACCATCGACAAATTCAACTCACTGCGGGTTGTGGTAGCGGAACTGCACATCCGTCACGGAGTGGAGACGCTCACGCTGAACCACCACGTGCGCCTGACCACCCTGCTCCTGAAGCCAGCGGGCGTAAAGCCCTTCCAGTATGGCACAGAATGCATTGCACCAGAGGCTCTGGCGAGCCGCGTCATTGCAGGTCGGCAGGGCCTGATGACGAAGATTCAGACCACTGTCGTCGGCAACAATATCTACGCATCCCCAGTGAAACTGCGCCAGCCGGGCATTGATTTGCCCTTCCAGCTCGCCCAGCGTCTGCGGCGCTGACAGCGGATACTCCGCCGCCATCACCGACCCCATCTGCTGCAGGAAAGGCTTGCTCTCCTGCTCACCCGCATTGCTGACCATCCCGTCAACCATAATGGTCAGCAGGCTGAACCAGCCCGGAACGGTTTGCTGCTGCTGAAAATAGCGCATCAGTTCTGGATTCGCCGTCTCTAAGGTCATTAGTTATTCCCCAGCATATAGCGGAAATAAACGCCCGCCGTGCTTTCGTTGTAGTTGCCAAAGGTGTCGTAGCCGAGCTTGCCGCCAATGGTCATCTTCTTGTTCACGTTATAATCTGCCCCGGCGCGAACGGTGTAGCCAATGCCGCTTTGTGAGGTACCGGCATAGCGCGCTTCTTTGGCGAAACCGTTGCCGGCAAGCGTCGCAAGCTGCTCCTGCCAGGCCGATTCGGTCGGGAAGTAGTCGCTGCCGTCCTGGGTATAGGATTGATAGCCAACCGAGCCGCCGACATTAAGCTTCCAGCTGTCGAATTTCTGCGAGAAATCGACCGGCAGCGCGACGCTGACGTAGTTCTGCGGGCTGAAATAGCCCCCCTGGCCGAAGGTGAACTGGCCGAGGTTTTTCGAGAAATCCATCCAGCTCATGCTCAGTCCGGTCTGGATCTGGCGGTCTTCATCGCGCAGAGGACGCAGATAGACGCCCGCGCTGGCGTTAACGCTGGTGTTGCTGGCCACGTTTTCGCCGAGGTAGCTATAGCCACCGCCGCCGACGTAGAACCCGGCATCGCCATCGTCATAGCTCAGCTGCAGCGAGCCGCCGTTCTTCGTGACCTGTCCCCAGCGTTTGCCGGAGTATTTGTCTTCCAGCCCGACGTAAGAGAGCAGGCTGTCGGTCACCGCCCGGCGTTCACCGATCATGATCAGCGACAGATAGTTGGTCAGCTTTGGCGACAGCTTCACGCCGCCCACCAGCGAGCTCAGCTCCTGACCCAGCGGGGTGGTGCCGATATCAAACCGGTAGCTTTCCCCGCCCAGGGCCATATTCAGCTCGACGCCGCTGGCTTTCTGCGAGTCGGTGGCGTCTTTGCCCGGCAGGTCAACGTTCGGCTTGTTATTCGAGGCATCAAGATACGCCTGCAGGTTGTCGCCGCTCAACGCACCCAGTTTTGACCGTCCTGCCAGGCTGGTCAGGTTGTAATCGGAGCCTGTCAGAGGGCTGGCATTCAGCGCCGCTTCCGCGCCAGGGTTGGCAAGGAAGTAGTCATCGATCTGGGTCTGAGTCATCCCTTCCAGCCGCGTTTTCAGCGCCGTTTGTTCCGCTTTCAGGGTGGTATTCAGATTCGACACGGCATTGGCCAGCGGGTTACTGCCGGAGCGACGCCAGGCATCGCCCGACGCGCTGCCAGAACTCAGTGACATCGGCGTGGCGGTAAATTCAAAGCGCGATTCGCCGAACGGTGAACTGGACCAGGTCAGCGGGGCTCTGGCTTCAGTCAGCTTGCTGGTACCGGACTCGCCGTCGCGACCGCGAATATCCAGACCGCCCTGCAGCCACATGCCGGTCTTCTGATCCATCTTCTGCATCATCTCATCGACCTGACGCAGCGTACGGGCCTGGGCAGTCTGCGCAGGAAGGTCAGTGCGCATCGTGCCCGGCAGAACGCTACCCGGCTCGCGGGCAACCTGATTCACCTGCCACGGCAGCACGCCGGAGGACGAGGTGTTCAGCGCGGTATTCGCTTTGCGGGTGGTGCCGACAAAGGGGTTATCCGCCAGCAGCACGCCACCCACGGTCGGGGTTGCCGTGCTGTTAGTGGACTGTAAGCCCATCAGCTTGCCACGGGCGCTGCGCAGCAGGGTCATCGCCTGCTGGTGATTGCCCTTCGCCTCTTCCAGACGCGCCAGCAGCACCAGCCGCTCCGGCGTGTTGTTGCTGCGTAATCCTGCGGCCAGAGACTCGGCCTTCTCAACGTTGTCGTCCGCCAGGGCCACGTCAATCGCGCCTGCGCGAGCAGCCTGATCGTCCGTATCCCGGGAGAGCAGATAGCTGTAGACCTCCCCGGCTTCGGTATTCATTTTGCCGGTCTGGTAAAGACGCGCCATCGCGAACATCAGGTCCGTATTCTGCGGATCCTGCTGCATTGCGCGGACTAAGGTGTCATAAGCTGCCGCATAGTTGCCCTGCTCGCGCAGACGGTCGGCCTGATTAATCACGTCGCCGTTACGCACCCCCGCCAGCTGGGCGGGCGTGCTGCGGGCGGCGATTTCCGGGCTGGCGAGAAACGCCTGCGCTTCCTGGTTCAGCCCGGCCTGATTCAGCACCGCGACCTGATCGGCATAGTCACCGGCATTACCCTGCACGCCGGTCCGCATATTGTCGCGCACCAGCGCTACCGCTCCGGCCATATCGCCACTCTGGGCCAGCATCCGCGCCAGTTTACCGGCATCCGCCGGGCTGGCGGGCGGCTGAGAAGTCAGCGCCCGCAGAGTATTCCCCGCCGCCAGGCTATTGCCCTGGGCCAGATAACGCTCCGCCGTCACCATTTGCAGGTTGTAGTTCACCCGCTGCGCCAGAGCACGGGTTTCGCCGTTCTGGCTGGCGGGCGAGATCCGCCCTAACAGGCTACGCGCCTGCTGCCAGCCGCCGTTTTCGCTGGCAAACAGCGCCGCCGCGTACAGAGAGCTGGCACCGGCCTGTGGAGACATGGCGGGTATCATGACGTTTGCTGCTTCAGAGGTATTCCCGCTTTTTTGCAGCGCGCGGGCCAGATCCAGACGCAGCCAGGGATCGTTCGGCAGCTGCGTGACGCCCTGACGCAGGATAGCGATAGCCTGTTCAGTATCACTGGCCTCCAGCGCCTGCCGGGCCTGACGACGAACAGGATCGCCGGGCAGGCCGCTGACCGTACGCGGCTGCAGCTTCGCCTGTAAACCTGCGGGCAGCGTGCGCAGCATCGCCTGCGCTTCAGCCGTTTTATTCTGATCCCGCAGGACGTAGTAGAGGTTTTCCCGCGCCGCCGCGTTTTGCGGCTGCTGCGAAAGCACCTCGCGCAGGGTCTGCTCCGCCTGCGGATAATCTTTACTGCGGCGCAGTACATCGGCGCGGAACAGGCGTGCCGCCATGCCCTGCTCGCCGGACTGCTGTGCCAGCGGGGCCGACAGGGACAGAGCCTGGTTGACATCGCCCTGCTTCAGGGCCTGCTGAGCACCGGCCAGCTGACCGTAGAATGCGGCGTCCTGCGCCTGGGCCTGACGCTCGGCGGAGGCGTCGCCACCCAGACTCGCGGCACGGCCGAGATACTGCGCAGCGGCCTGGTAGTCGCCGCTACGCTGGGCGACGTAGCCTATTCCGGCCAGCGCATCGGCGTCTTCCGGGTTGGTTTGCAGCGTCTTTTCAAACTGCTGGCGGGCGGTGCGGTTATCGCCGCTGTTAAGGGCATCATAGCCAATGCCTTTCGCCATCCCGCCGATATTCTTGCGATAGTAAGTTTGCAGCTCAGTGTCCTGAGGATGGCGCTGCAGCCAGGTTTCATACAGCGGTTCATCCCCCGACTGCGGCCCCAGCCACAGCAGCGCCTGACGCAGACCGCTGTCCGCCTCTTTGCTGCCGTCGGCCATCGGTGCCAGTAGTGCGATACCTTCGCGACGGGAGGATTCCTGCCAGGTCAGCGCCTTGCCCAGCGCAACACGCGCAGCATTATCCTGCGGATTACGCGCCGTCAGCTCGCGCAGGGCTGACACGCCCTGGGCATAGCTGGCTTTGTCGCTGGCCTGAGTCAGATAGTATTCCGCGGCCAGGCCTGCCGGAGGCGTATCGCCATTAAACAGCGTATGCCAGGTGGCAAGCGCCGCCGGGACATTGCCGCTGCGCGCCTGCTGACGGGCCAGATTCAGCTGTCCCTGCGGAACCTGAGAAACCTGTCTGGCGTTATCCAGCGCCTGCAGGCCACCGTCGGCCGGAGCAACCTTCGCCAGCCGCGTCCGCCACTGGGTCGCGGTTTGCAGATCGCCTTTTTGTTGCGCCCAGAGCGCCATCAGGTAGAGCGCCTGCGCGTTGTTCGGATCGACCATCAGGACTTTTTGCAGCGACTGGGTTGCCAGCTCATCCCGGGATTTTTCATGCCAGTAGTTGGCCTGATCGAACAGCGCCTTAAGGGCAGCGTCGTTTTGCGTTGCCAGCGCCTGCCCCGCCGTCGCCAGCGTCAGGACGCCGGACAGACAGAGCGTGGAGAAACGGCGGGCCGTTTTAATGTTCATTTTTTTCACCCTTTTACTCTCCACCCTGTGGATCGAGGCGCTTCACCGCGCGCTTTTTCAACACCACATACAGTCCCAGCCCGGCCACCATGCTGAACATCAGGCCGAAGATCGCCAGCAGCATCGGGTGCTGGTTGGCGTACCAGACCGCCATCATATGGCCCGGCATTTCTCCGCTGGGGAACTGCTGGCCGACGCGGAAACTGCGCACGCCGTTCTCACTGGTGATAAGCGACGCGTCACCCCGAATACCGGCGTTAATTTGCGGGCTGGTTAAGTCATCGTGCAGACGAGCAAGCTGCGCATCGCTGCTGCCGAGGGCCAGCACCACCAGCCGCTCGTTATTCCACGGCGAGCGGAAGCTTACAAATCCGCGCCAGGCTTCATTGGAGGAGAAGTAACGATCGGCATCGGTAGCGTCGGCGTTCCAGTCGCCGTCCAGCCAGCGGCTGACTTTCTGCCAGAGCGACACCTCGCGAACACCAAAGGTGCTGGCGCGGGCCACAAAGGGCGAGTCCGCCAGCAGCGCCCGGTTAAACGCTTGCTGTGCAAGGCCGCTCACCGCTAACACGTCGCGGGTACGCAGCAGCTCAAGGCCTGCGCCGCCCTTCGGCATCCCGAGTACTACGCGGTTATTGTTCAGCGCGGTGCCGGTGGCATTACCGGAGCGTGCCGCCAGATTCAGCAGGGTCGCCATTTCGGTTTCCGACGGCTTAGCCGGCAGTAGCAGCACGGTTTGCGAGTAGTCCGCCAGCCGTGAGAAGGGGAATGACGCCCCGACAAAGTAAGAGAGGTTGGGCAGCAGCGTGAAGTGACGGGTATGGCTGAGGTCAATCCACGAATTGTCGTCGATGCGGCTTTTAATATTGTTATTTAACAGGACGCTACAGGGCGCATCCGCTTTCGGCACAATATTGAAATAGAGCGACAGCTGGTTATCACCGTAGATCATGTACGGCGACAGGGGCATATCGAAAGTTTCCTGCCGCGCATCGCCGCCCAGCTTGTGCCACAGACCTTCCAGCGCGCCCTGCTTATTGACCGGTAGGTTATGCAGGAAGGTACCGTTCATGGTCAGGCTCAGCCGGGAGCGATTTTCATCAATCCAGCTTTCCGTCGGGAAGCGATAGTTAATGTGCAGCGGAATGGTTTCCCCGTCCCACAGGAACAGGTCCGGCGCGGCGCGGAAGGCTACCTGCAAAGGCTCATGCCAGAGTCCGTTTACGGTCAGGCTTTGATCTTTGCGGATCAGCTCCGACAGCTGCACCGGACGATCCGTCGGGATCCAGCGCGGCGCATCATAAGGTCGGCTCTGCGGGATCGTCTGCGGCTCCACTGTGGCGCTGGCCATTTGCACGGCAAAATTACCCTGGGTTAAACGCCAGGCCGCGGCGCGCAGGGCCGTTTCGTCTTTTCCGACCACCAGCAGCAGCTTGTAGACCGGGTTAGCCGGGTTATCAATAACCTGCAGCTGCGTACCACCTTCCGGCAGCTTCAGCCCGCCAACGGTCTCGCCGGGATGACCTATCACAATTCCGTTTTTCTCCGGGAGGCGATCCTCTGCGGTCTCAAACGCGATGCCGCGATAGTCCGCCTGGATCCCCATCCAGGAGGCGATCAGCGCCGCCGCGCTCAGGGCATCCGCACGCGGAGCCGCCGGGAAAGCAAAGGACAGGCTGGCCTGGGTCATCTGCATATTGTCAAAGAAGGGGCGCGGGAACTGGCTCAGGTCGGCCCCGACGCTCAGCTGCTGTCCTTCGAGATCGAAGCGCGAGTCCGGCAGGATCGTAACCTGATATTTGTCGCTTAAATCACGCTGGCACTGCATGGCCTCGCCATCGATGATATTCACGCTCAGGCTGTTGGCCGAGACCAGCAGCGCGCCGGGAACGTCCAGCTGGAAGCGCGACACGTCGCTTTCCGCGGTACCCAGCGGCACCACGCCCAGCGGCTGGCCGTTAAGCATCAGCTGCAGGCTGGCGTTGCGCGTAGCCATTGCCGGAGAGACGCGCAGGTTGAGCGACAGGCGCGCATTGAGGATCACCCGGTCTTCCGGCAGGGTGAAGTCGATCCCGCCCTGAAGCTGCCCGCCGCTCAGCACGATGCCGTGTGGCTGGCCCATTTGCGCCACGCTGATACTGCTGACCGCGGCGGTGAGCGGCATGGCGGACAGCACCGGTGCCGGTAAATTCAGCGGTGGCAGCAGCGCTTCCACCGGGGTTTCTTCGCTATGGAGTCCCGGCGCGAACAGGGTCGCCGCCAGCATCGCCAGCGTTGTCAGACGTTTCATACGCTACCGTCCTCCTGCGCCGCACGTGGTGTACGATTCTCGCGACGGAATTTCCACGTCAGCCAGAAGAGGTCAAATACGCTGTGCATAATGGTCAGCATCGAGCGGAACGGGTTGTCCTGCGGCATCGGTGGATTAATCCACGCATCGGCGCGGGCCAGTACCACGCGTACCAGCTCACGACGACGCGCCAGCGGAATATCATGGAACATCAGGCGGATATGCCCATCGTCTGCGGCAACGGTCGTCACCGGAATGCTGATCGCACCGGACTGCAGCAGCAGCTCAATTTCTTCGATTTCATCGTTCAGATGACGCGCATCCGGCACCGTAATACGGCAGCCGCCCATCGACAGGTCGGCAGTTTCACTGCGCGAGGCGATCCCGCTGGCGTAGTGGACAAGCACCGGAATCGAGACATCAATACGGATGGTACGACGCGTCTGACGAGTTTCCCGCGCCACCGCAATCGCAGCCAGCAGGAAGATCAGGCTGTACAGCCCCCAGCCAACGTTCAGGGCGATCACCCAGGGGTCAACGCCGAAGTAGTCATGGGCAAAGGCGCGGACCAGACCCGCAATCACGCCAGCCGCGAGCAGCACGGCAATCACCAGATGTGGACGCACGATACTGAAATCGAAATAGCCGACGTTCAGCAGGCCCCCTTTATCGGTGACGTTAAACTTGCCGCGTTTCGGGAACATCATGGTGACGACCGTCGGCAGCACCAGATGGAAGGCCATCACCAGGTCATAGATCTCGCCCCAGAAGCTGTAGCGGTGACGCCCGTTCAACCGGGAGTTGACGTAAATCGCCAGGAACAGATGCGGCAGCGCGTAGGCAAAGACCAGCCCGGCAGAGGAGTAAATGATGTTCAGGTTGAACAGCAGATAGGCCAGCGGCGCGGTGAGGAAGGCAATACGCGGCAGCGCAAACTGATAATAGAGCATGGCGCTGAGGTAGCAGAGACGCTGCTGAACGGTCAGCCCGCGACCAAACAGCGGGTTATCCAGACGGAAAATCTGGGTCATACCACGCGCCCAGCGGGTACGCTGGATCACGTGCAGCACCAGGCGCTCGGTCGCCAGTCCCGCCGCCAGCGGGATATCGAGGAAGGAGGATTTCCATCCCAGACGCTGCATTTTCAGCGCGGTATGCGCATCTTCGGTCACGGTTTCCACCGCAAAGCCGCCGATCTCTTCCAGGGCGCTGCGGCGGATCACCGCGCAGGAGCCGCAGAAGAAGGTGGCATTCCAGTTGTCATTACCCGGCTGGATCGCCCCGTAGAACAGCGCTCCTTCGTTCGGGATATTGCGCCCGACGGAGAGGTTACGTTCGAACGGGTCCGGCGAATAGAAGTAGTGTGGCGTCTGCACCAGCGCCAGTTTCGGATCCTGAAGGAAGCCGCCTACCGTCGCCTGCAGGAAAATACGGGTCGCCACGTGGTCGCAGTCGAAAACGCAGATCAGCTCGCCCTGAGTCAGCTTCATGGCATGGTTCAGGTTGCCCGCTTTAGCGAACGCGTTGTCATTGCGGGTGATATACCCTACGCCAACGTCGGCGGCAAAAACGGCAAATTCGCTGCGCTTACCGTCATCCAGCAGATAAATTTTGATTTTATCGCGCGGGTAATCCATGCACTGGGCGGCCAGCACCGTATCGCGCACCACGTCCAGCGGTTCGTTATAGGTCGGAATATAGACATCCACCGTCGGCCAGCGGGTCATATCATCCGGCAGAGGGACGATGCCACGCTTGAGCGGCCAGACCGTCTGCAGATAGTTCAGCAGCAGCATGATCCAGATATAGACTTCCGCCAGAAACAGGCCGATCCCCAGCAGGGTTTCGATTTCTGAGTTGAAGTGCAGGGTCTGGGTGACGCGGAAATACATATAGCGCGTCGACATCAGCACCGACATCACCACCATAATGACGGAGACGCTGCGGCGTTTGCTGAAGCCCATTAAGAAAAGAATGCCGATACTGAGAAAGGCAAAAATATACTGCTTGTGGCTATCCATTGGAGTGATAACCACAAGCGAAGCTACCGGCACCATGACGAGTGCCAGTAGAAAGAACCAAAACTTTTTCATAGGTGATACCGAATTAGAACCCTGACATACCAGGCAGGCTGTGAACCGTGCCATCCCCTACGTTGATATCCAGAATGCAGGCTATCCGTCGGGCAATAAGTTCGATATCAAACGCCGCAGACGACGCGGGGTTAAAATCGAAAATCGCCTGCTGAGAGGCGTTAGCTTCGCTGACGCTTTCATCCCGGTGGATCACGCCGAGCACGTTTTCGCCCAGGCGTTCTTCTACTAATGTGGTCACGTCGCGGCTGAGCTGGCGACGGTTGTCACTCTGGTTAAGCACCACGTACTGCCCGGCTTTCTGGTTGAGGGCTTCGCCGGTCAGACGATTGTTTTCAACGTGCGGCAGCAGCGAGAGAGAGGCGGTATCCGCCATCAGGGTCACCAGATGCAGGTCCGCCAGCCGTGAAACGGCCTTCAGTGCAGGCGACGGGCCTGCCGGGAAGTCAGCGACAATGATCAGCCCCGGGTAGTTCAGCAACGAACTCAGGCCGCGGCTAAGAAAGTGTTCATCACGGGTCAAACACTCTTCGAAAGCCCAGCGCTGGGCTTCGCTTACGTCACCGTAAGGCAGGACAAACAGGTTGCTGCCGGTGCTCAGTACCGACTGGCTCCAGTCGGCAGATTCCGCAGCACGCGCCGCGTAGCCGCGCCCGTCGGTCAACGGCACGCCGAAATGCAGGCGCAGCGCATTCTGCACGTCAAAATCGAGCGCCAGGACTTTGTTACCGGCGCGCGCCAGCGCCCAGGCCAGGTTTGCAGCAAGAGTGGTTTTCCCCACGCCGCCTTTCGGAGAACAAACACAAATTAACGGCATGTAGCAATCCTTTCTAACAGTGACTGGAGCGGCTGGTTCTTTTCAACGGTTCGGGACGCCTCTGCCGGAGGTGCGGCAAAGAGGCGAGAGAAGTTTGTTGGCGCCGCAGGCATAACAACAGGCTCAGGCAGAGGTTCCATCGCAGGTGCGACGGCGGGTGCAGCCTGCACTGTCAGGGTCTTCACAATAGAGGGCGATGACGCTGGTACGGTGGCTGGCGCAGATGCCGGGACATCATTGAGCACAAAGGTTTGCGGATCGACAGTCTGAGGGATGGGCTGTGTGACATTCCCTCCCTTCGCCAGCGAGACCGTGCCAGGACCGGCAGCCAGCTGGTTCACAATAGACCAGTTGCCCTGTTCCCGATTGCGATTTTGTGATGAAAGATCCCTGAAAGTCAGCGTGCTGGTGCGAGTCTTATCCTTAAATCTCTGCAAATCATCATAGTGATGCATAGTTATTCTCATGATTTACAAAACAATCACGCCCACCCGCATTGATGAAAATGAGAATGTTTTCCCTGGGAGGATGGCGCTTTATTCAATTGCAGATGAAGCGGTACCTTATGGTTTGCACCATAAAGTCCATTTTTTTAGCGTGGTTTATGACTTCCTGAATAACGCACTGCTTATTTTCCGCAAATATATAAACATTCGTGGTACAGGCGCCACCTTTTTTTTACCTTAAAAACACTTAAGCGTACAATCTCAAAACAAACGCAAACAACCAGTCAATATCACCTTATAAATGCAATATTAATAGAATTTAAATCCAGAATAAATTAAATAAAAAGAACTAACCGCCACAAGAAAAAGAGGGATGTTTAATTAATTGTTACCCACAGAAATATTCTGAAATACATTTACAACCATAAATCTGCGCTGTTTTTACGTTAACCCTTTATTCTGAATAGAGTTATTTCTCTGATTCCCTGCCCGGGAAACCGGCAAAAAAAAACCGCAGCCATGGGCTACGGTCTTTCTTATTTTAGCGCAACAGAGTTTCAGGGAGCGGGTTTCGCACCGTTTTCATCCTGATCGACCGCGAAACAGGCCACCAGTTGTCCACCGTAATCCTTCAGCTGCGGCTGCAGCTGGGTGCAGGTAGCGAAGCTACGGCGACAGCGGGCGTTAAAGGCACAGCCCGGCGGCGGATTCAGCGGGCTGGGCAGTTCGCCGGTCAGCTTGATGCGCTCCCGGCGCTCGTCCGGATTCAGACGCGGTGTCGCAGAAAGCAGCGCCTGGGTGTACGGATGACGCGGATTACCGAAGATCTGATCCTTACTACCTTTCTCCACGCAGCGACCGAGGTACATCACCATCACTTCATCGGCGATATGCTCCACCACCGACAGATCGTGAGAGATAAACACGTAGGAGAGGCCCATATCCTGCTGTAAATCCATCATCAGGTTCAGTACCTGAGCGCGAACGGACACGTCCAGCGCCGATACCGGCTCATCGGCAATCACCACGTCCGGGTCGAGCATCAGACCGCGAGCAATAGCGATACGCTGACGCTGGCCGCCGGAGAACATATGCGGGTAGCGATCGTAGTGCTCGGTTTTCAGGCCAACCTTCGCCATCATCTCCAGCGCTTTTTCCCGACGTTCGGCGGCGCTCAGCGGGGTGTTGATCTGCAGCGGCTCTTCCAGAATCTGCCCGACTTTTTTACGCGGGTTCAGAGAGCCGTAAGGGTTCTGGAAAACGATCTGAATTTTCTGCCGACGCAGTTTTTGCGCCTGCGGATCGTGCTTTAACAGATCCTGACCCTGCCAGTAGAGCTCACCGCCGGTCGGGGTTTCGATCATCGTCAGCAGGCGACCCAGGGTCGATTTCCCGCAGCCGGATTCGCCCACCACCGCCAGCGTTTTACCGCGTTCGAGGGTGAACGATACGCCGTCCAGCGCTTTTACCAGCCGCTCCGGGGCAAACATCCCCTTCTTGACCGGATAGTGTTTTTTCAGGTCGATAGCCTGTAGCAGCGGTTGCTGCGGAGTGGCCTCGTGCGTACTCATAGTGTGGGCCTCCCGGCATCATCGAGTGGGTAGTGGCATTTCGACTGACGGCCGTCGCTCAGGGTATTGAGTTCCGGCTCGTCGCTGCGGCAGGTGTCGGTCGCATAGGGGCAGCGCGGATTGAGCAGACAGCCTGACGGGCGGTCGTACTTACCGGGCACCACACCCGGCAGCGACGCCAGACGCGCTTTATCCTGAGCAAACTCCGGCAGGGCGCGCAGCAGCGCCTGGGTATAGGGATGGCGCGGGGCACGGAAGATCTCCGTTGCGCTGCCAGTTTCCACGACCTGGCCTGCGTACATCACGATAATTTTGTGCGCCGACTCGGCCACCAGCGCCAGATCGTGAGTGATCAGGATCAGCGCCATGTTCTCTTTCTGCTGCAGCTCAAGCAGCAACTCGATAATCTGCGCCTGGATAGTTACATCCAGCGCGGTCGTCGGTTCATCGGCGATCAGCAGCTTCGGACGACAGGCGATAGCCATCGCGATCATCACGCGCTGGCTCATCCCGCCGGAGAGCTGGTGCGGGTAGACGTCAAGACGCGACGCCGGATCCGGAATACCTACCAGGTTCAGCAGGTCAATCGCCCGCTGACGGCGGGTTTTTTTGTTGCCGCCCTGGTGCACCTTAATCGCTTCCATAATCTGGAAACCGACGGTGTAGCACGGGTTCAGGCTGGTCATCGGGTCCTGGAAGATCATCGCCACTTCAGAGCCCACCAGCTGGCGGCGCTCTTTTTCTGAGATGCGCTTCAGATCCCGACCGTTAAATTCCATGCTTTCCGCCATCACGCGGCCCGGATAATCAATCAGGCCCATAATCGCCAGAGAGCTGACGGACTTACCGGAGCCGGACTCGCCGACGATACCGATAACTTCGCCCTGGTCCACGCTGTAGCTTATGCGGTCTACGGCACGGAACGGGGTGCCTTCGTCGCCGAAGTGCACCGATAATTTATCTACATTCAATAACGCCATCTCGTGCCTCTTACTGCTTCAGTTTAGGGTCAAGCGCATCGCGCAGACCGTCACCCATCAGGTTAAATGCCAGCACCGTCAGCAGGATCGCCAGACCCGGGAAGGTCACGACCCACCAGGCACTTTGTGCGAACTGCAACACGTCGGAGAGCATGGTGCCCCACTCCGGTGTCGGCGGCTGCGCACCCATGCCGAGGAAGCCAAGGGCGGCCATATCGAGAATGGCGTTAGAGAAACCGAGCGACGCCTGAACAATCAGCGGCGCAAGGCAGTTAGGAAGAATATTGACGAACATCTGGCGCATCGCACCGGCACCGGCCACGCGGGAAGCGGTAACGTAGTCACGGTTCACTTCCACCAGCACCGCACCACGGGTCAGACGCACATAGTGCGGCAGCGCCACAAAGGTCAGCGCCAGCGAGGCATTCACGATGGACGGCCCAAAGACCGCCACCAGCACCAGAGCCAGCAGCAGGCTCGGCAGGGCCAGCATAATATCGACGACGCGCATGATGAGGGAATCCACCACGCCGCCGAAATAGCCCGCCATCAGGCCGAGGATCACGCCCATAATCAGGGAGAGCACCACAACCAGACAGCCGACCAGCAGCGACAGGCGCGCGCCGTACATCAGGCGCGACATCACATCGCGGCCCACGTCGTCGGTGCCAAGAATATGTGCCCAGGTACCGCCGTCCTGCCAGACCGGCGGTGCCAGCAGCGCATCACGGAACTGCTCCGCCGGGTTGTGCGGCGCAATCCAGTTGGCAAACAGGGCAATAATAATCACCGCAACCACGTAGACCAGGCCAATAACTGCGCCTTTATTGCGTTTGAAGTAGTGCCAGAATTCCTGCAGAGGTGTCATCGGCACCGGTGCAGCGATAGCTTTATTTTCAGTAACTTGTGACATGATGGCCCCTTACTTCTTATGCCGAATACGCGGGTTCACCACGCCGTACAGCAGGTCGACCAGCAGGTTCACCACGATAATCATCGTCGCAACCAGCAGCACGCCACCCTGCACCACCGGATAATCGCGGCGCTGGAGCGCGTCGATCAGCCAGCGTCCCAGCCCGGGCCAGGAGAAGATGGTTTCGGTCAGGATCGCCCCGGCCAGCATCGTACCGACCTGCAGGCCAATCACCGTGACCACCGGCAGCATGGCGTTACGCAGGGCATGGACCACGATCACTCGCATCCGGGTCAGGCCTTTGGCGCGGGCTGTACGGATATAGTCCTCGCCCAGCACCTCCAGCATCGCCGAGCGGGTCATACGCACAATTACCGCCAGCGGAATGGTACCCAGCACCATCGCGGGGAGGACCATATGCGCCAGCGCATCGATAAAGTTGCCCTCTTCGCCCCAGATAGCCGTGTCGATCAGCATAAAGCCGGTCAGCGGGTTAGTGTCGTCAAGGAACACCATATCGCTCACCCGCCCGGATACTGGGGTCAGGTTCCACTGCACCGAGACCAGCATAATCAGCATCATGCCCCACCAGAAGATAGGCATGGAGTAGCCGGTCAGGGCCAGGCCCACGGCGGTGTGGTCAAAAATAGAACCGCGTTTGACGGCTGCCAGAACCCCGACGGGGATCCCTACCGACACCGCGAAAATCATGGCACATACGCCCAGTTCGAACGTCGCCTGGAAGCGTGGTACGAACTCTTCCCATACCGGAAGGCGGCTTTTCAGGGAGATGCCCAGATCGCCGTGCAGGACGCCCCAGATATAGTTGGCGTACTGCTGCCACAGCGGCTTATCAAGACCCAGCTCGGCCAGCAGCTGCGCATGCCGCTCAGGCGAAAGCCCTCGCTCACCTGCCATGATCATCACCGGATCGCCGGGGATCATATGAACAAAGGCAAAGGTGAGAAGGGTAATACCGATGAACGTCGGAATAACCAATCCCAGACGTCGGAGGATGAACTGCAACATAACCCGGATTCTCTGTAATGACGCACCCCTGGCGAGGTGGGTCTGTATTGCTCACAAATGTAAATTCCCTCTCCTTTCAGAGAGGGTTAGGGCGAGGAGGCTGTTACGCGCTCCTCGCCCCGGCACTCTCTCTGAGAGAGAGGGAATAACTATTTATTATTCGACAGACACGTTTTCGAAGTGGTGTTTACCCAACGGATCAACCACATAGCCCTTCACTTCCTTACGCACTGGCTCGTAAACGGTGGAGTGAGCGATGATCAGCGCCGGAGCCTGGTCATGCATCACCACCTGAGCCTGTTTGTAGAGCTCGATACGTTTGTTGTGATCGTCGGTAGAACGCGCCGGCTGAATCAGATCTTCAAACGGCTTGTGACACCAGCGGGAGTAGTTGGAACCCTGTTTTGCCGCGTCGCAGCTGAACAGCGTGGCCAGGAAGTTATCCGGATCCCCATTGTCCCCGGTCCAGCCCATCATAACGGTCTGGTGCTCACCGGCTTTGGCACGTTTCAGGTACTCGCCCCACTCGTAGGTCACGATTTTAGCCTGTACGCCCACTTTCGCCCAGTCAGCCTGAATCATCTCAGCCATACGGCGAGCGTTCGGGTTGTACGGACGCTGAACCGGCATCGCCCACAGATCGATGGTGAAGCCTTTTTCCATGCCCGCTTCTTTCAGCAGCTGTTTGGCTTTTTCCGGATCGTAGGTGTAATCCTTCACATCATCGTTATAGCCCCACATGGTCGGTGGCAGCAGGTTTTTCGCCGGCTGGCCCGCGCCCTGGTAAACGGCTTTGATGATGGCGTCTTTATTGACCGCATAGGTCAGCGCCTGACGTACTTTCAGGTTATCCAGCGGTTTTTTCTCAACGTTAAAGGAGAGATAGCCCACGTTCAGACCCGCCTGCTCCATCAGGTTGATGTTTTTATCTTCCTTCATGCGCGCGATATCTGCCGGGTTCGGATACGGCATCACCTGGCATTCGTTTTTCTGCAGCTTGGCGTAACGTACGGACGCGTCCGGGGTGATAGAGAACACCAGGCGGTCGATCTGCGGTTTGGTGCCCCAGAAGCCGTCAAACGCTTTGTAGAGGATACGGGAGTCTTTCTGATACTGCTGCAGCTGGAACGGACCGGTACCGATTGGGTTCAGGTCCAGTTTTTCCGGGCTGCCGGCTTTCAGCATGTTGTCCGCGTACTCTTTAGACAGAATAGAGGCGAAGTCCATCGCCAGGTCAGCGAGGAACGGCGCTTCCGGACGGCTCAGCACGAACTGCACGGTATGATCGTCGACTTTCTTCACTTCGCTAATCAGCTCAGAGAAGCCCATGCCTTCAAAGTACTCATAGCTGCCGCCGGACACTTTGTGGTACGGGTTCTGATCGTTTTTCTGACGGTCAAAGGAGAAGACCACGTCGTCAGCATTTAACTCACGCGTCGGTTTAAATTCTTTATTGTCCTGCCACTTCACGCCTTTGCGCAGGTGGAAGGTATAGGTTTTGCCATCCGGGCTGATGTCCCACTTCTCAGCCAGGCCCGGAACCACTTCGGTGGTGCCGATTTTAAACTCAACCAGACGGTTATAGATTGGCACGGAGCTGGCATCGTAAGTGGTACCAGAGGTGAACAGCTGTGGGTTAAAGCCTTCCGGCGAACCTTCTGAACAGTAAACCAGGGTTTTAGCCTGCACGCTTGCTGCGACAGTCATTGCCACTAAGCTCAGACCAAGCTTCAGCATCCCTGACTTCTTCAAGGAAATACTCATTATCTTCTGCTCCAATGTGATATGTGTTGTTTACCCTTGCAGGGGGTATTACCGCCGAAACCTTTATTTGTGTTTTGCCCGGTCTGGTCGGTTGTGCCCGAAGGCGTAATGAGAGATGGGGAATCCTTTCACAAGGTTGACTGAGTTGCAGTGCAGATTCTCCTTGAAATGCCCCTCACGCCCTACAATCTGTCAACAGAATGAAGAAACGTCAATACAGGTAACGGGGATTTACAACAAGGGTGAGAATCCGTAAACAAAGATTAAAAAAAGTTAAGACCGCTATTTGCAGCAGGGAAATTTGTGCTACGCCGCCCACACCAGAACAATTCGCCACCGATTAGCATTTAACCAGACATTCACAATGGTAAAGATTGTGAAAAATTTCTTACATAATGCTGAATATCTGAGCGATTAATACCGTGAACGCTAAAACGCACAGCGAATAATGCTGATGTCATCCATAAGCAACGCGAAAAAAGATTCATTTATATATAAAAAAATACGATGGAAAATGTCAGAAAATAGAGGGCTGGCAGGGCGAAACGGGGGAAAGAGGATTTTTGTATTTGTGACTGAAAATAACTTCCCCGGAGGTTCTCATCCTCTTCGGGCTTCATATAGCAAAAAACCCAACCTTGCGGTTGGGTCTTTTTGAATTTGGTCGGTGATAGAGGATTCGAACCTCCGACCCCTTCGTCCCGAACGAAGTGCGCTACCAGGCTGCGCCAATCACCGAATGCGGGGCGCATCTTACTGCGCCGGGGTTACCCCGTCAATCCCTGACGGGAAAAAAGCCTTTCGATCGCTGATAAAGCCAGCAGTGTGGCTACTTCGCCGCCGAATCAGGCAGACGACACCAGTTATTTTTCTCGTTGATACCGCCGTCCGGGGAGGTGTAGCCCAGACAACCCATCACCGAGTCGTACAGCTCTTCATGACGGCGCGGAACCTTCATCTCAGCCTGCTTTTTCAGCTGGGCAAACATCTGCGCCTTCTGCGGATCGGCGAGCGTCTTGTCGGACATCCATACCATCATCGGTACGCGGAACTGCTCCGGCGGAGCCATCTTACGTGGGGTACCATGCAGATGCTCTTTCTCATTGATCGACTCGCCGTGGTCAGCAGCGTAGAACACGATGGCCTTCTTATCGCGCAGCTGGTCAAAAACGCTGGTAATAAAGTGGTCAACATAGCTCACCGAATTATCAAAGGAGTTAATCAGCTGCTCTTTTGTGCATTTACCATCAACGCCAACGCACTCGGGCGTCCAGCGGGCAAAACTGCGCGGATAACGCTGGGTATAGTTAAAATGCGAGCCTTTGGTGTGCAGAATAATCAGGTGCTTGCCGTCGTTTTCCGGCGTCACCACGCGTTTCATCTCCTCCACCAGCAGCATATCGTCAACGTATTTACCGCGGTTACGCGGTTCGGCACCAATCTGTTCGCGGTAGGCAATATTGTCGGTCAGCGTATTGCCGTAGAACCAGATCTCACTCTGCATCGCAAAGAGATCCGACTTAAAGCCCAGCTGATTGAGCACGGCAAAAACGTTCTGCTCTTTCAGGGTACGCTGAGGATTATCCGCCGCGCCGCCCTCGCGCACAAACATACAGCGCAGGGAGAGTTTGGTGGCGGTATCGCAGGACTCACCGCGGAAGGCCACCAGGTTTTTCTCCTGCGCCAGTTTCGGCGTGGTGTCCCGGGAGTAGCCCAGAATGCCCATATGATCCCAGCGGGTGGTTTCGCCGATGATGAAGACCACATAAGTGTCATCCAGATCCGCAGGCGCGGTATAGGTGAACTTTTTCGCTGGATTCATCAGAGAGCGGTTGTCCGCAGACTCATCGACCTGCGCCCACGCGTACAGCCCCAGCGCCGAGAGCCAGTTTGACGGCAAATAGGAGTTTGCCACGACGCCGCCGTAGCTTGGCAGATCGACGCCGGTGCTCCGTTCAACCTTCTTCTGCTGGATATCCAGCAGGCGAATCGGCCCCCAGACCATCAGGCCGGCGAGCACCACCGCCGCCACGCTGCGCACCCGCAGGCCCGGCGTACGCAGCTGACGCATTAAGGTATAGCGGCAGCGGTTATTCCAGATAAACAGCAGCGGCGGCGTCGCCACCGCCAGCAGCCAGAGCGCAAAGCTCCAGCCCACGACCTCTTTAGAGAGATCGATATCCGTGGTCATCACGGAGGCAATAATGCCGTAACCGATCACCACGTTCAGGAACGTCATATAGTAGCTGGCACCTGCGGAGCACAGCACCACAAGGGTGGCGAGCACGCGCCAGGCCCGACGCCCGAACAGGGAGAGAATGCGCAGCAGGAAGAAGGTGACCAGCACGGTCGCCACCAGTTCAACCGCGGCGGAGACCCCTTTCAGGAGCGTAAATTCATGCGCGTAGCCGTCAAACCTACGGAAAAAAACCGCGCCGTTCATAAACAGCCCGATATAGAGCGCTAACAGAAAGCTAAGCCTCTGCTGCGTCATCGTTCGAATGTATTTCATGCAAGCTAACCTGGCGAAACGGAATCAAGAAAACCTGAGCACAATCAATACTCATCTCAGGTTAATAAAACGCAGTAAACGACAGAATCAGAGATGTCTTTAAGCGCGGCTAAATAGACCACAAGCCAAATGAAAAGTGTCAGAAAAGTGTTATAAAACGAAAATATTTACAAAACACTGCGATAGTACGCGGTATTTGACGCAAGTAAGTACTTACAAGAGCATTTTTTGCCCATAAAAAAACCGCCCTCAGAAGGAGAGCGGTTTTCGCAAGGCCGTAGTATCAGGCGTGCGCTTCGCGCCAGCTTTCACGCTGCGGCTGACGAATGGTGGTCGACAGCGCCAGGGAGATAATCAGCAGCGCGAAAATAACACAGAAGGTGACATAGAAGCCGCCGAACAGAGAGGCAATCAGCGACCCGCAGATGCTGCCGATACCGAAGCCCAGGTAAATCACCCCATAGTTCTTCGCCAGGTTGTTCAGACCAAAGAACTCGCTGACCAGTGACGGGAAGACGGTGATGGTCCCTCCGAAGTTAAAGGCCACGCAGGCGATAGCCGCAAAGAAAGTCGTCGCGTTCAGCGGGGCAAACAGCAGGGCTGCCATACCAACCAGCGAGACAACCTGACCGAGAGTGATCACGCGGATACGGGCGATTTTGTCGGACAGAATGCCAAGCACCAGACGACCGCTCAGGTTCGCAATGGCGATAATCGTTACCGCATTGGCGGCGGTTGCCACATCGAGATGCACCATGCCCTGGGCGATATCTTTCGCCACGCCAATCACATACAGGCCGCTCATACAGGCGGTGAGGAACATCACGGCCAGCATCCAGTACTGCGGTTTACGCATCGACTGGGCCAGAGTGAAATCGTTCTGCACCACGCCGTTAACGACCTGTGCTTCCTGCTGCGGAGCGTCTTTCATCAGCATGGCACCCGCCACAATCATCACCAGCACGATAGCGCCCCAGATGATAAAGGTCTGTTCGAGGCCAACGCTTGCCAGCAGATGGCTGGTGATAAATTTGAAGCCCAGGCTACCAAGACCATAGGAGCCAATGGCAAAGGCGGAAATCAGCCCCTTGCGTTCCGGGAACCACTTCACGCAGTTGGAGAGCGTCAGCAGATAGCCCGCACCGTCGGCCAGACCGACCAGTACGCCCGCGCTCAGCCACAGCATAATCAGGCTGTCAGAGTGCGCCGTCAGGAAGAAGCCCACGCCCAGCAGAATACCGGAGGCGATGGTGACGCGCTTCACGCCGAAACGTTCCTGCAGTTTACCGGCAACGGATGAGGAGATAGCCAGCCCGAGGCTGAGCAGACCGAAGGAGAGCGCGACCTGGCTGACCGGCTCGTCCAGTTTTTCCGACAGCGCGCTGTTAAACAGGCTCCAGGTATATACCGATCCGAGCGCGAATTGGGTAATGATGGTGCCGAATAGCGTTAGCCAGCGGGTGCGATTGGAAGTTGATAGATTCATGGCAGTTGTCCTGCATCGGAAAAGTGAGGGAATTAACTGCCTCTAACCTTAACGAAGTGCATTTCATGCCGGGGGCAAAAAGGCATGAAATGCAGTCAGGAAGGAATGAAATGCACCAGAAACGGAATGAATGACATTGCCAAAATGGGACCGGGGTAAATATTTCTGTTAAGTAAGCACCTACTATCACCACGAAGCCCGTTAAATATGAATCCAAGTTGTAAACGAGTTGTTTAATTTGTTCATTAAAAGTCCACAAAAATCCGACTGCGCGATCCCTGTCCCAGGTATGACGTTTCGTCGTATGATTTTGCGGGCCAGTAACGCTATATTCCTGTTGCAGGCAGGATACCGGAAAGAGGACAAAAGCATGCAACGCTGTAGCTGGGTTAGCCAGGATCCGCTCTATATCGCCTACCACGACACGGAATGGGGCGTGGCGCAAAAAGACAATCAAAAACTGTTCGAGATGATCTGCCTTGAGGGGCAACAGGCGGGACTTTCATGGATCACCGTCCTGAAAAAACGTGAGAACTACCGCGTCGCCTTCCATCAGTTCGACCCGCAGAAAGTGGCCGCAATGGGGCCTGACGACGTTGAGGTGCTGCTGCAAAACGCCGGGATTATTCGCCATCGCGGGAAGATTCAGGCAATTATCGGTAACGCCCGCGCCATGCTGCTGATGCAGGAAAACGGCGAGTCATTTTCTGATTTTGTCTGGTCCTTTGTCGACCATACACCGCAGGTGACCCACGCCGACAGCGGTGCCGGGATCCCCACCACTACACCTGCCTCTGATGCCCTGTCGAAAGCGCTAAAAAAGCGTGGCTTTAAGTTCGTCGGCTCCACCATCTGTTACTCCTTTATGCAGGCCTGTGGGCTGGTCAACGATCATGTCACCGGCTGTTTTTGTCATCCCGGAGGTGCTGATGATCGTCCGCTGGGGCCATGACGACGACGCCCCGCTGCTCTCCCTGTGGCTGGAGAGCACCATTGCGGGCCACCCTTTTATCGATGAGCACTACTGGCACGAGAGCCGCCCGATGGTGCGCGATATCTATCTTCCCGCCGCCCAGACCTGGATCTGGCGCAGCAAGGAGGTGATTGACGGCTTTATCAGCGTGATGGATTCGCGTTTTGTCGGGGCCTTGTTTGTCCGGCCTTCGGCGCAGGGTCAGGGTATTGGCGGGGCGCTGCTTAACCATGTTAAGCAGCACTTTCCGTTACTCAGTCTTGAGGTCTACCAGAAAAACAGTCGGGCGGTGAATTTCTACCACGCGCAGGGCTTTCGTATCGAAGACAGCGCCTGGCAGGAAGAGACTCAGCACCCGACCTGGATCATGAGCTGGCAGGCGGGTCAAACGCCGTCAGCGTAAGCGTCGGGCCGGTGTATTTCTCCAGCCAGGCGACGGCAGTATTTCCGGCACAGCCGTTCCCCAGCCGGGAGCTGGGCAGGTCTTTGGTCAGCACATTAACCGCACCGTTTTTGCAGATCCCGTTAGCGGTCAGATCGAGATCCGGCCAGCCGCCCTCGTGAATGCAGATCACGCCAGGCCTGATCCCGTCCGTCACCACGGCACCCGCCAGCACATGTCCTCGGCCGTTCCATACCCGCACCGTATCGCCATCAACAATGCCACGCGCCTGCGCATCCTGAGGATGGATGGTCACCGGCTCGCGCCCGGCGATCGCATACTGCTCGCGCAGATGGGTATAGTTAAGCTGGCTGTGCAGACGGTGCGCCGGATGGGCCGACAGCAGCTGTAGCTGCTCCGGCTCGGCATTGCCCTGCCACTCGTCAGGCTCCAGCCACATCGGATGCGGCGGGCAGTCCGCATAGCCGAAACCGGCGATGCGCTGCGAGTAAATTTCAATTTTGCCGCTGTCGGTTTTCAACGGATTAGCCTGTGGATCTTCACGGAACGCGGCGAAACGGATAAAACGGGCGTTATCGTCACTCTCCGGCATTTCGATCAGGGCATTATCCTGCCAGAAGCGGTCAAACGGCGGCAGCGTCACCTGCTGAGCCGCACCGCGCTGGGCGGCAATCTGGTAGAAGGTTTCCAGCCACTGCAGATCGGTTTTCCCTTCGGTAAAGCGCTCGCGACCGCCCGCTTCCCAACGTTCACTCAGATCGGCAAAGACATCAAAGTCATCCCGCGCCTCGTCACGCGGCGGTACGACCTGCTTCATCGGGACCAGGTGCTGGTTGCTGTAATCCCCGGTCATCGTCAGGTCGTTACGCTCAAAGGAGGTGGTGGCGGGCAGCACGATATCGGCATGTTTAGCCGCAGCGGTCCAGAAGCACTCGGAGATCACCACCAGCTCCGGTTTCTGCCAGGCGCGGATCAGGCGGTTGGTGTCCTGATGATGGGTAAAGTTGGCTCCGCCCGCCCACCAGACGAAGCGGATATCCGGGAAGTGTCTGTCCATCCCGTTGTGCTGATAGGCGCCGCCGGGGTTTTCCAGCGCCTCGACAATACGCGCCACCGGGATTTTCTCCACCGCGTCGGTACCGCCCTGCACGCTGCCCTGCATCGAGGCCAGCACCGCTGCGCGGCGGGTCGGGTTGCCGCCGTTGGCAAAGTGGTAGGAGAGACCGAAGCCGCCGCCCGGCGTGCCGATTTGCCCGAGCATCGCCGCCAGCGTCACCAGCATCCAGTGCTTCTGTTCGCCAAACTGCTGGCGTTGCATCCCCCAGCCGGACATGAGCATCGTCGTGTTGGCGTGGAACAGTGCCGCCAGCTCGCGGATTTTGCTCGCCTCAATGCCGCAGATCTCCGCCGCCCACTCCGCCGTTTTTGCCACGCCGTCGCGGGTACCCGTCAGGTAGGCGGCAAAAATGTCGTAGCCGGTGGTGCAGCGGGCCAGGAATTCGCTGTCGTGCCAGTTATTTTCCACCAGCGTATGGGCGATCCCCAGCATCAGCGCCACGTCGGTGCCCATATGGGGTGCTACCCACTCTCCGGCATCGCCGAAGAAATCGACCGTTTCCGATCGCATAGGATCGATACAGATCAGCCGCTTGCCGCTCTTTCTGAGCTGGTCAAAGTAAGGAATGCCCTGCTCATCCGAGGCATTCCAGGCAATTTTCAGGGTGTTAAGCGGGTTGGCACTCCAGAGCACCACCACATCGCTATGCTCCAGCACCAGCGGCCAGCTGGTTTGCTGTTGATAGACCTCATTACCGCCGACAACGTAGGGCATAATCGCCTGCGCTGCGCCGGTGGAGTAATCCCCGAGGTGACCCGTATAGCCGCCTGCCAGGCTCATATAACGCTGAAGCAGCGTGGCGGCCTTGTGCAGCACGCCGTTGGAGCGCCAGCCGTAGGAGCCAGCGAAGATAGACTGCGGGCCATGCTGGCGACGAATACGCTGATGCTGAGCGTGGATCAGATCCAGCGCCTCCTGCCAGCTGACGCGAACATACTCATCCTGCCCGCGCACGCCCTGTGGATTGTCCGGCGAGGCGAGAAAGCCTTTACGCACCATGGGAAAACGGACCCGGGTTTTGCTGTGGACCTGATCGCGGACGGCAGTTTGCAGGGAGTTACTGAACTCGCCCGCCAGCGCACCGCGTGACGACAGGACGGTTTCACCGTCGGTTTCCACCAGCATTGGCCCCCAGTGGGCCGCCGTTAGTACCGTTTTTGTTGCAGATGGGTTTGCCAAAGTGCGTGCTCCTGAATCTCTGTGCGGGTGGCGGCTATTTACCGCTGTCGTTTTTATTAGGGGGGATTTTCATCATATTCAGCACCGGGAATCAACCGTAAACATTACCGGGATTAGGGAGTAGCCATCAGCCCCCTGAATGGCTTACTCTCAAGATAAGCCTGCTAAGCATTTGATGATCCTGCTTTCCCGATTCCACCCTGACCTACGGAGATCCGCATGAAGCCGTCCGTTATTCTGTATAAAGCCTTACCTGACGACCTGCTCCACCGCCTGCACGAACAGGCCAACGTGACCCAGGTACCTGACCTGAAGCCCGCCACCGTGGCGCAGTATGCCGACGCCTTTGCCAGTGCAGAGGGGCTGCTGGGCTCCAGCGAGAACGTCGATGCAGCCCTGCTGGAAAAGATGCCAAAGCTGCGTGCCACCTCGACCATCTCCGTTGGCTACGATAATTTCGACGTCGCGGCGCTGAATGCCCGACGTATCCTGCTGATGCACACCCCGACCGTGCTGACGGAAACCGTCGCCGACACCATGATGGCCCTCGTTCTGGGCGCGGCCCGTCGGGTCACAGAACTGGCGGATCGGGTCAAAAAAGGCGAGTGGAAAACCGGCGTTGGTCCGGACTGGTTCGGCGTTGATGTTCACCATAAAACCATGGGCATCATCGGCATGGGCCGCATTGGTCTGGCCCTGGCCCAGCGCGCCCACTTTGGTTTTGGGATGCCGATTCTGTATAACGCCCGTCGTCACCATCCGGAGGCGGAAGAGCGCTTTAACGCCCGCTACTGCGATCTGGATACCATCCTGAAAGAATCCGACTTTATCTGTCTGGTGCTACCGCTGACGCCAGAAACCCATCACCTGATCGGTGAGAAGCAGTTTGCCAGCATGAAGCCGTCGGCCATCTTTATTAACGCAGGTCGCGGTGCGGTCGTGGACGAACAGGCGATGATCGCCGCCCTGAAAAATGGCCAGATCCACGCCGCCGGGCTGGACGTCTTTGAACAGGAGCCGCTGCCCGCCAGCTCTGAACTGCTCTCGCTGCCAAATGTCGTCGCGCTGCCGCACGTTGGCTCCGCCACCCACGAAACACGCTACGGTATGGCCGCCTGCGCGGTGGATAACCTGCTTGCCGCGCTGAGCGGAAAGGTGGAGATCAACTGCGTCAATCCTGAGGTCGCGGGGAAATAAGGGCATAAATCACGACCCACTTCTGACCCGTGCCCTCTGGTGCGGGTTTTTTATCAGACAAAAATGCACTTGAGCACTGTGCGCGAGTGCGTTAAAGTATCGATGTAAGGTCACATGGAGGTGTGAAAAATGCTCACAACTGACAATTTCCGGGATATATGGCTGGCAGAATTTTTTCGTTACGCGACGCCACACCGAAAGATTCCTCCAGCCATTCATACTGTACTGGCACGCAAACTCGACATCATCAACGCAGCAGCCTCTTATCTTGATTTACGTTCACCACCTGGAAACAGATATGAGGAGCTGTCAGGGAAACTAGAGGGCTACTCGTCGATACGGATAAATCAGCAATATCGCCTGATTTTTAAATGGGCAGATGGCAAAGCAGAAGATCTCTATTTAGACCCACACGAATATCGATAAAAAGGGCATAACGCTCCTTCTAAGAAGCAACGTACACGTTAAAGGAACAAAGCATGAAACAGGCAACCAGAAAACCAACGACTGTGGGTGATATCCTGCTGTACGAATACCTGGAGCCGCTCGACCTGAAAATTAACGAGCTGGCAGATATGCTGCATGTGCATCGCAACACCGTGAGCGCCCTGGTGAATAACAACCGCAAACTGACGACCGATATGGCGTTTCGTCTGGCAAAAGCATTCGGGACTACCGTTGATTTCTGGCTCAATCTACAGGCTGCCGTCGATCTCTGGGAAGTGGAGAACGACACGCGCGCGCAGGAAGAACTCAGCCGGATTATGACCGCTGCGGAGTTTATCGCTATGCGTATTGCCGGGGGAAAGAAGGTTGCCTGACAGGCGCGTCCTCTTAAAGGAATAAAGTGAGGCGAGAACTCGCCTCACTCTGAAGATCTTACTGCGTAGCGTTGACCGCGGCAGTCCAGGCCTGATTAAAGGCCTGATGCTGCGAAGCCAGCGGACCAAGCAGGGTGTTGTACTGGCTGGCCTGCTGAGAGGTCGGGAACTGGATCCCGTTCGCCACAAAGCTGACCTGCGTATCCTGCTGAGCAATAAAGTCACCCACCTGCACCAGTTGCTGAGTAAAGACCTGTGCGGCCGGGATCAGCGGCTGCAGCGCGTTCGATGGCGCGGTGACGACTTTGTTGTACACCTGCTCAAAGACCGGTTTCAGATCGTCCGCCTGCTTAAGCGCGGAATGCGCGGCATCGGCCTGCATTTTTGCGTTCTGTAGCTGCTGGCTCAGCACGCCCAGCGCGCCGTTCGCCTGGCGCAGCGGTTCACGCTGGGTCAGATAATCCTGCGGGGCGCGGATGGCATTCACGCTGTCCACCACCGGGCGCAGACCGGCATCCATCGCCTGGTTCACCTGCCGGGAATAGCCGTACAGTACCGCATAGTCGGAGACAAATGGCCCGAACTGTTTTTTCTGATCGGCAGTCAGCGTTGGTAAACGCTCGCCGCTACGCATCACCGTATTCTGCAGAAAGTCGATAAACGCTTTGCGCTGATCGCCTTCTTTATCAAAACACCCGCTCAGGCTAACTACCATCAATAATGCCGCAAGCGGCGCAAACCAGCGCGAGCAGGACATTCCTGTCGTCATCATTCGACTCCTCAAACCCAAAAAAGCGCAAACCGGCACCCGTGTGCCCGACGCTGACAAGGATAGTGCAGGTCGGCCTCGCAGGATACCCCTTCATGACAATCCTCGCGTAAATTCCCCGTCGGTCGATCCGACGCTTCGCCTTATGCTATTCACGTCGGTAATACGAAAAAATTATGCTGAGCCTTTACAAATCTATACCTGTCTTAGCGGGCTAATGATTAATCAGTCGCTTAGAGCGATATATCATTCATTTTAGTCTTATCGAAACGTCTCTCTCGCGGGATGCGCACGATTCGCCACAGCCTGCCGCCTTCACGCTTTTTTTTCCCCGCTATTCTTAATAAGACCTCTGTTGTTCACGATCCCGCTGTGTGATTTTTAGGAGTTCTCAATGGAATATAAAGATCCTGAATTTGAGCTGCTTAGCAGTCTGGAACAAATTGTTTTTAAAGAAGTATCGCAGACGGTTACCTTACCGCGCTCTTCCCTGACAGAGATTGAACAGCTGCGTAAAGGTACGGGACTTAAGATTGATGATTTCGCCCGTGCGATGGGCGTTAGCGTGACCATGGTGCAGGAGTGGGAGTCGAAACGCCTGCGGCCAACCAGTACCGAGTTGAATTTGATGCGGCTGATTCAGGCAAATCCCCGACTCAGCAAGCAGTTAATGGAGTAGGTTTTTCAGCACCCCCGCATTTGGCGGGGGTTTATGTTTTTAGGTCATAGATCGCTTATCGTTACCAGAAATGCGGTATAACCTTCGGCTTCATCAGACTTTATATTTTCTATCGCCAGTTTACTGTTCTCTGGCAGTTTTGATTGGTAATCATCAGGCTTGTTGTATGTCCATGAAGCTGAACTATCAATCCTGAATCCAGGGTTCATCCAGTGCCCACCATCAATACCAGAGATCCATAATTTTCTCTTCGCAGCTTCCAGGCAGACTCCAATTGCAGCTTTTGGTGATAATTTCATAGATGCATTTCCCTTTAGCTCGAAAAATGCATCGCCATTATCGTATAACACACCATGATCAAATAATTTTTTTTCCATTATTATTTCCCCCATTGAATTCGAGAGTCATCAACCCAGTCCGGATTGTTCTCATTGCTGGCCTGTGTAACTTCACCTGTACGGTCATTGACAATAATGTATTTTCCCTGAGCCCCATAAACCAGACTCTATCCGCGTAGGTTTTATTCTTCACACAATCTCAGCAACGTCCCACCGACCGCCCCGACACATTTCATCTTCTTTATGGTCGTTGATGGTTGTCGCACAGGGTATATCTCGCCCTTTCTCACGCAGGTATTCGCAATAGGTCGCGATAGCGCTACGGGCATCAGCGACAGCATCTGCCGGAGTATCACCCGCAAAATAACACCCAGGAAGATCCGGAACAAAACCCGACCAGGTGTCGTTTTCTGTCCGATGTAAATAAATGGGATATTTCATTACTCGCTCCATTGTAAAAGCGACAGCGCCCTTTCCTTTCGAGCAATGAATATTGGTGAAAACAATCACGCTGACGAGCCCGCTATTTTTAAAATGCGTCTCTGGCCCGACATTTATTCTCTGGTTTGCATCGTAAGTGCATATTTTTGCGAGGAGGTTTGAGGAAATGGTAAAGTGCGTGGCAGCACGGCGTAAAAACCTTGTCGCCAGTAATCGTGAGCAGTATGGTTGCCGCGCATCTGCAAAATCAGATGCCGGGGTTGACCTCCTGAGCACAGTTACGGGCGATACTGCAGTTTTGTATCGTGCGCTCGGTTACACCTCAATGGTGGGCCAGGCGGGGGCGTCGAAAGACGCGCCGGATTCCTGTAACGCCGGTAAGGTCAACCTCGTCTGGTTCCACCACCCGTAAGATTGACCTCTTTGGTGGTGGAAGTTAAAACCGTTGCAGGAGACTTCCCTCTATGACTACCACTCACACGTCTTCCCTGTTTACCCAGCCCGTTTCCCATACTACCGATTTCACCGCGCTGGCAGAAAGCTGCGAGCACTTTACCGACGCCCTTATTGTCTGCGACGACCCGGTGCAAAAGATGGCGCTCTGTGGTCGCCTCTCCGCCTGCCTCGCGCTGCTGCAGCCCACGCTGAACGATCCTATACCGGAGCCGTTAAAAGAGAGCCTGACCGTGGAAGATATTCCCGCGTATTTTCCCGCTTTTGAGCCAGAGGCGGCACAGCTTGCCGACTACTGTCAGGTGCTGGCGCACCTGCTGATAAACGGCGGGCTGGCGATAGAGACAGAGCGCACTCTTACCGACCTGCTCTATGACCTGACCGCCTACTTTGCCGGAACGCTTAAAGCACCGCGCTGGTTGAAAACAGAAAACGGTGTGCTCTCCCTGGAAACATTTCACTAAGCAAGGACGGTGAAAATTTGCTCACCAAAAACCAAATGGCTATACTTAAACAACCAAATGGAGGTGAGCAATGAAAACATTTAGCGTATCCGCAGCCGAAAGCAGGCCGCTGCGCCTGTGGCAGGTGGCCGGGCTGAACAACACCGACGGTATCGCGCTGCTGGGACAGATTAGTGAAGGGCTGGAAGGGCGAGTGGCCGGATTAATCACTGACTGGGCGAAAATGACGCAAACCGATCTTCGCAAAATGTCCGGTATCCCCTCCACCACCTTTAACCGCAGCGTGAAGGCGCGCTTTAGCGCTGACCAGAGCGAGCGCCTGGTGCGCATTATTCGGGTTATCGACCGGGCCGTGGAGCTTTTCGAAGGGGACAAGGCGCAGGCGCAAAAATGGCTGAATGAACCCAATCGGGCGCTGGGCTGGAAGGTGCCTGCCGATCTGATGGCTTCCGAAACCGGAGCGTATGAAGTGATGAAGCTTATCACCCGCGTGGAGCACGGAGTCTATTCGTGATCCTCTACCGGCTAACGAAGACGAAATTTCTCTCTACGGCCTGGACAGGTTATGGCGCGAAAGAAGCCGGAGGCCGCTGGAACAGCGTCGGGACGGCGATGATTTACGCCTCAGAGGCTGCCTCACTCACCATGCTGGAAACGCTGGTGCATCTGCATGCGGCGCATATTCTCGATGCCTTCACCCTGCTGCGTATCGAGATCCCTGACGCGCAAGTCCAGCTCGCCGATATGGCCGGGCTGCCTGAAAACTGGGCCAGTGAAGAAGCACCGCCGGAGCTTGCGGCCTATGGCGATGCCTGGAGCGATACCCGCGAGGCTATCGCCCTGCGCGTGCCGAGTTCGCTATCACCGGTAGAATTTAACTATCTGCTGAATCCGTCCCACCCTGATTTTTGGGAAATCGCCAGGCAGGCCACCGAGATCCCATTCCAGTTTGATACGCGGTTAAAAACCAGCGCGTAAGTCCGCACCCTGGTTAATGCCGAAGGTAATGAGGAAGCCCAGGATCAATATCTGGAAAACTTTATTGCAGTTACAGAACATCCTGAAGGCTCCGATCTGATTTATTACCCTGAGGGTGATAATGATGGAAGCGTTGATGCGATCGTTAAAGAAGTGAAAACATGGCGGGCAAAAACGGGTAAACCTGGTTTTAAAGCCGGTTAAACGCCTTCTCAGGTACGCTAAATAAAAACACCGCTATTCGGGAACGAATAGCGGTGTTTTAGCACTGCCTGCGCCTTACTGAAGCAGCGAAATATCCGCTACCTGCAGGAACAGCTCCCGCAGCTTCGTCAGCAGCGTCAGACGGTTGATACGCACGTCTTTATCGTCGGCGTTGACCATCACGCCTGCGAAGAACTCATCTACCGGCTCGCGCAGCGAGGCCAGCTCAATCAGCGCTTCCTGGTAGCGACCTTCCGCGAAGAGCGGCTGGAGTTTGTCACGCATACCGCCAACCTGCAGCGCCAGGCGAATTTCCGCATCGTCTTTCAGAAGCGAAGCCTGAACGTCTTCGTTCAGGGCTTCATCAGACTTAGCGAGAATATTGGAAACACGCTTGTTGGCTGCCGCCAGCGCCTCTGCTTCGTCCAGCGAACGGAAGTGGGACACCGCCTTCATACGTGCATCGAAGTCCGCCGGTTTGGTCGGACGACGTGCCAGCACGGCCTGAATAGTGTCAACGGTGTAGCCTTCGTCCTGATACCAGGCGCGGAAGCGGCCGAGCATAAAGTCGATGACGTCGTCGACCACCTTCGCGTTGGTCAGCTTGTCGCCATACAGACGTACGGCTTCTTCGGTCAGGGTCTGCAGATCCAGAGAGAGGTTCTTCTCAACGATAATGCGCAGTACGCCCAGCGCAGCACGACGCAGCGCAAACGGGTCTTTATCGCCTTTCGGATGCTGACCGATACCAAAGATACCCGCCAGGGTGTCCATCTTGTCGGCAATCGCGACCGCACAGGCAACCGGGTTGGAAGGCAGGTCATCGCCGGCAAAGCGCGGCTGATACTGCTCGTTCAGGGCCACAGCCACGTCTTCCGCTTCGCCATCATGGCGTGCGTAGTGCATACCCATCACGCCCTGGGTGTCGGTGAACTCGAAGACCATATTGGTCATCAGGTCGCACTTGGACAGCAGGCCCGCACGTTTCGCATGCTCAACGTCCGCATCAACCTGCGGTGCAATCCAGCCGGACAGCGCCGCGATACGGTCGGTCTTGTCGCGCAGGGTACCCAACTGCTGCTGGAACAGCACGGTCTGCAGGCGCGGGAGATGGTCTTCCAGACGCTTTTTACGGTCGGTATTGAAGAAGAATTCGGCATCCGCCAGACGCGGGCGCACGACCTTCTCGTTACCGGAGATAATCTGCTGCGGATCTTTTGAATCGATGTTGGCAACAAAGATAAAGTTCGGCAGCAGCTTACCGTCGGCGGCGTAGACCGGGAAGTACTTCTGGTCACCCTTCATGGTGTAGACCAGCGCTTCCGCCGGAACGGCGAGGAATTTCTCTTCGAAGGTCGCGGTCAGCACCACCGGCCATTCGACCAGGGAGGTGACTTCTTCCAGCAGGCTTTCGCTCAGATCGGCGTTGCCGCCAATTTTGCGGGCCGCCGCTTCAGCATCCGCTTTAATGGTCGCTTTACGCGCGTCGTAGTCGGCGATGACTTTGCCGCGTTCCTGCAGGATTTGCGGGTACTGATCGGCATTGTCGATGGTGAACTCCGGCTCGCCCATAAAGCGGTGGCCGCGGATCACGCGATCGGAAGCGATACCCAGGATGGTTGCCGGGATCAGCTTATCGCCCAACAGCAGGGTCACGGTGTGAACCGGACGCACAAACTGCACGTCGCTCGCGCCCCAGCGCATCAGTTTCGGGATCGGCAGCTTCGCAAGCGAGGTGGCGATCATTTCCGGGAGCAGGGTTTCCGCGCTTTCACCTTTGAGGTGGGCACGATAAAGCAGCCACTCGCCTTTGTCGGTGGTCAGACGCTCGGCCTGGTCTACGGTGATCCCGCAGCCACGCGCCCAGCCTTCCGCCGCTTTGCTCGGCTTGCCCTCGGCGTCAAACGCCTGGGCAATCGCCGGACCGCGTTTTTCAACTTCGCGATCCGCCTGGGATGCCGCGAGATTTGCCACTTTCAGCGCCAGACGGCGCGGCGCGGCAAACCATTTAACCTCACCGTGCGCGAGACCGGCGTTATCCAGCTCCGCAGTCACGTTGGCAGCAAAGGACTCGGCCAGGCTGCGCAGGGCTTTCGGCGGCAGCTCTTCAGTGCCGATTTCCACCAGGAAAGTTTTCTCAGACATGGCCGCCTCTTATTTATTTCTGTTGCACATCGGGAAGCCGAGGGCTTCACGGGAAGCGTAATAGGCTTCAGCTACCGCTTTGGTCAGGGTACGAATGCGCAGAATATAGCGCTGACGTTCGGTGACGGAGATGGCTTTACGCGCATCCAGCAGGTTGAAGCTATGGGCGGCTTTCAGAATACGTTCATAGGCCGGCAGCGGCAGCGGAGTCTCCAGCGCCAGTAAATGCTGGGCTTCTTTCTCATACTGCTCGAAGCAGGTGAACAGGAAGTCCACGTCGGCGTATTCAAAGTTGTAGGTGGACTGCTCCACTTCGTTCTGATGGAAGACGTCGCCGTAGGTGGTTTTACCCAGTGGGCCGTCGCTCCAGACCAGATCGTAGACGCTGTCGACGCCCTGGATATACATCGCCAGACGTTCCAGACCGTAGGTGATCTCGCCGGTGATCGGTTTGCACTCAAGACCGCCAACCTGCTGGAAGTAAGTGAACTGGGTCACTTCCATTCCGTTCAGCCACACTTCCCAGCCCAGACCCCAGGCACCCAGGGTCGGGTTTTCCCAGTTATCTTCCACGAAGCGGATATCGTGAATGGTCGGATCCAGACCCAGCTCTTTCAGAGAACCGAGATACAGCTCCTGGATATTGTCCGGGGAAGGTTTAATCACTACCTGGAACTGATAGTAGTGCTGCAAACGGTTCGGGTTCTCGCCATAGCGGCCATCGGTCGGGCGACGGGATGGCTGGACATACGCGGTCGCCATCGGTTCCGGCCCCAGCGCACGCAGGCTGGTCATCGGGTGTGAGGTACCGGCGCCGACTTCCATGTCCAGTGGTTGAACAATGGTGCAGCCCTGACGAGCCCAGTAATCCTGTAACGTCAGGATCAGGCCCTGGAAGGTCTTAGTATCAAACTTTTGCATAGTATTTCGTGCTGGATACGTGTGGATTTAAAGGAAGGGGTCAGTATACCCGCTGGCTGCGAGATATACAGTATCAATGCGGTTTGTTTACCGAAAAAGGGGCATTTCCTCATCAAGTGCGCCGGTTAGCGCATCGAAAGGTGCAAAAACTGCCCCTCAGGATCGAATGAGCAGACAAAGCCCTCTTTTCGCGAGGTATAGCCACGCATTTCATAGCTGGCCTGGAACTGTTCGAGGCCGGTCACGGTCAGTTTTTCCGACGCCGTATTGTAGCGGCGGCCCGCCTCGGCCCGGCAGAGCTGCTCCATATCCAGCGTGCGGGAGACGCTGACCTGCGCCTTTTGCGCCCGCTGTTCAGGCTGCGGGGACGTCGCACAGCCCACCAGCGCCATCGCGAGTATCAGCGGCGGGAAATACTTAATTATCATTTTTTCTCTGCCACCTTTCTCACGTGCTGTTATTTTTAATAAGAAATAGTTTTAGGTACAGCGTAGCCGGGCATTCTGGGAATGTGCAAAAAAGAGCGCAAGTCGCGGGCAAGAAACTCAGAATTATCCATAAACAGAGGAACCAATGGCGTCAAAAATTTACTGGATTGAAAATCTGCGAGGGATAGCCTGTTTGATGGTGGTGATGATCCATACCACCACCTGGTATATCACCAATGCCGCAGCCGTCAGCCCGCTGAACTGGGACATTGCCAACGTGCTTAACTCGGCATCCCGCGTCAGCGTCCCGCTCTTTTTTATGATTTCAGGCTATCTGTTTTTCGGCGAGCGCAGCGCGCAGTCCCGCCACTTCCTGCGTATCGCCGCCTGCCTGCTGTTCTATAGCATCCTGTCGCTGGCCTACATTACCTTTTTCACCTCCATTGACCCGGCGCTATCGCTGAAAAACCTGCTGCAGAAGCCGGTGTTCTATCACCTGTGGTTTTTCTTCGCGATTTTCGTGATCTACCTGCTTTCACCGCTTATCCAGGTTAAAACCGTGAGCGGGAAGATGCTGCTGGCGCTGATGCTGGTGATCGGGCTCGTCGCCAACCCCAATACGGTGTCGCTGAACGCGGGCGGCGTTGAATGGCTCCCGGTCAATCTGTATATCAACGGGGATACCTTCTACTACGTGATATACGGTCTGCTGGGGCGGGCGATTGGATCGATGGACACGGATAAAAAGCCGCTGACGTTACTCTGTGCCGCGCTCTTTGTCGTCGCGGTGTTTATTATCTCGCGCGGGACACTGCACGAGCTGACCTGGCGCGGCAACTTCGCCGACACCTGGTATCTCTACTGCGGCCCGATGGTGTTTATCTGCGCCGCGTCGCTGCTGACGCTGGTGAAAAATACCCTGAACCAGCGCGCACTGCCGGGGCTGGGCCTGATTTCCCGCCACTCGCTGGGCATTTACGGCTTTCATGCCCTGATAATCCACGCCCTGCGTACCCGGGGTGTGGAGCTGAAAAGCTGGCCTGTCCTCGATATGGCGTGGATTTTCTGCGCGACGCTGGCGGTCAGTTTGCTGCTTTCGATGCTGGTGCAGTCTATCGACCGCAAAAGAATGGTGAGTTAGCCCTGCTCCGGCAACCAGAACAGGGCGATATATCATGACATCAGCGGCTTTAACTGCTGATAAATCTCCCGGAACCGAACTCGCCGCTGCGCATATCGTTCGAACCGCGCAGCCTCCGGACGATGGGTCTGCTCAAGCGGCAACGGCGGCAATAGCGCCGTCAGCGGCTGCGTCGGATTCAGCGCAATCTGCGCCAGCCGGGCCGCCCCCAGCGCCGGGCCAACGTCGCCGCCGCGTCGGTAGTCCAGCGGCATCCCGCTGATATCCGCCAGCATCTGCCGCCAGTACGGGCTACGTGCGCCCCCGCCAATCAGCGTCACGCTCTCGGGCCGCACGCCGCAGTCGTGCACCACATCCATGCCGTCGGCCAGGGCATAACCCACCCCTTCCAGCACCGCACGGGCCAGCTCTGCCGGTCCGTGCTGATGAGTGAGGCCAAAGAAAACGCCCGTCGCCTGCGGGTTATTATGCGGAGTGCGTTCCCCGGAGAGATAAGGCAGGAACCACAGCGGCTGAGCATCGCCGTCGGCACTTTCCGCCGCCGCCAGCAGGGCCGGAACCGTTCCGAGGCCGGTCAGTCTCGCCGCCCAGTCAAGGCAGGAGGCGGCGCTGAGCATCACCGACATCAGATGCCAGCGTTCCGGCAGCGCGTGGCAGAAGCTGTGCACCGCGCTTTCCGGGCGGCTGAGAAAGCCATCGCTGACCGCGAAATAGACCCCGGAGGTGCCCAGCGAAAGCATCGCATCCCCCGCATCCGCCATGCCGACCCCGACCGCCCCGGCCGCGTTATCCCCACCGCCGGCCACGACCGGAACCGCAGGTATATTCCATGCCTGAGCCACATCAGGCCGCAGGATGCCGGTTATCTCGCAGCCTTCAAACAGCGCGGGCATCTGCGCCCGCGTCAGCTGGCAGGCTTCCAGCATCGCATCGCTCCAGTCACGCTTCGCCACATCCATCCACAGGGTGCCCGCCGCATCGGACATATCGCTGGCCAGCTCCCCGGTCATCCGCAGGCGCAGAAAGTCCTTCGGCAGGAGGACCTTATCGATCTGACGAAAAATGTCCGCCTCGTGGCGCTGGACCCAGGCCAGTTTTGGCGCGGTAAAACCGGGCATCATCAGGTTGCCGGTAATGGCGCGGGAACGCGGCTCCCGCGCCTCCAGCAGGCTGCACTCTTCCCCGCTGCGGCCATCGTTCCATAAGATCGCCGGACGCAACACCCGCTGCTGGCGGTCCAGCAGCGTCGCCCCGTGCATCTGCCCGGCCAGCCCTATCGCTTTTACCTCGCGCAGGGAGTGCGCGGCGCCCAGGGCTTTGATGGCCCGATCCGTTGCCTGCCACCACTGCTCAGGGTCCTGTTCCGACCAGAGCGGATGCGGGCGGGACACGCTGAGAGGCTGGGTGTTCGCCGCCACCACCTCGCCCTGCTCGTTCAGCAGAATGACTTTTACGCCGGAGGTGCCGAGATCGATCCCGATATACATTGTCACCGCTCCTTGTTACGCGCCGCCCAAAGGGCGGCGCAGGTTGCTCATCTGTCGAACAAATAGTGATTTACCAGGTTTTCCAGCTGCTCCTGACGACCGCTCTGATGCTGCGGAGCCAGATTGTGCTGCTGCGCGTAAGCCGCCACCTCGGCCAGAGACAGCTCACCTTTGAGGATTTGCTGCCCCAGTTCGCCGTTCCAGCCCGCGTAACGTCTGGCAACACGCCGATCCAGCTCGCCGTCCTCAATCATCCGCGCCGCCACTTTCAGCGCCAGAGCCATGGTATCCATCGCCCCGATATGGCCGTAGAAGAGGTCGTATTTATCGGTGCTCTGACGGCGCACTTTGGCATCGAAATTCAGCCCGCCGGTGGTAAATCCGCCCGCCTTAATGATCTCATACATCACCAGGGCATTCTCTTCCACGCTGTTGGGGAATTGATCGGTATCCCAGCCCAGCTGCGGGTCGCCACGGTTAGCATCCACCGAGCCAAATACGCCCAGCGCAATCGCCGAGGCAATCTCATGATGGAATGAGTGGCCTGCCAGAGTGGCGTGGTTGGCTTCGATATTGAGCTTAATCTCTTTTTCCAGACCAAACTGTTTCAGGAAGCCATACACCGTTGCCACATCATAATCATACTGATGTTTGGTCGGCTCCTGCGGTTTGGGTTCAATCAATAGCGTGCCACGGAAGCCAATTTTATGCTTATGTTCGACCACCATCTGCATAAAGCGGCCGATCTGCTCCCGCTCCTGGCGGAGGTCGGTATTCAGCAGGGTTTCATATCCTTCACGACCGCCCCACAGGACGTAGTTCTCCCCGCCGAGCCGGTGAGTGGCATTCATCGCCGTCGCCACCTGGGTTGCCGCCCAGCTAAAGATTTCCGGGTCCGGGCTGGTGGCCGCACCGGCCCCGTAGCGCGGGTGGGTAAAGCAGTTGGCGGTGCCCCACAGCAGCTTCACGCCGCTCTGTTTCTGCTTCTCTTCCAGTACATCAACCATGCGCGCGACATTATCCAGCCAGCTTTTCAGGGAGTCGCCTTCCGGGGCCACGTCCACATCGTGGAAGCAGTAATAGGGGACGTTCAGCTTATGAAAAAACTCAAAGGCCACGTCGGCTTTTTGTTTTGCCAGCGCCAGGGCATCGCCGGGCTGCTGCCAGGGGCGATCGAAGGCCCCGACGCCAAACATATCCGCCCCGCCCCAGCAGAAGGTGTGCCAGTAACAGGCGGCAAAACGAAGATGATCCTCCATACGCTTGCCCAGCACCTTCTCGTCCGGGTTGTAGTGGCGAAACGCCAGCGGGTTGGTGGTATTCGGGCCTTCATAACGGACGCGCTCAAGTTGATCGAAATACGCTTGCATAAATAAACTCCATCGTCAGGTGAAATGACAGGAAAGTGCTCATGGCGTAATACTGGATATTCATTGCAACTTGCTCAATTACGTTATTTCACACCGGAATTAAGAGAATCCACAAATGTGCGCCAGCTCGCAAAATAAAAAAACGGGTTCGACACCTGACGAATTAAATACTTACTGAATTTAAAAGCCGATCGCCGTCAAAGTTTAAGAAATAAACCAAATATCGTAAGCTCAGGATAAAAATCTATAATTGCCAGTCGGCATTTCCCCGTTAAAAATCAGCTGCGTCCAGTACAGAATTTGCTTCTTTTATCTCAAACCTGACCACACAAAAGGTAAGACTATTATGATGATAAAGAATCTTTGCCTTACGCTCTGCGCCGCAGCGCTGCTTGCCAGTACCGCGGGGTATGCGAAAGAAGTTAAAATTGGTATGGCTATCGATGACCTGCGCCTGGAGCGCTGGCAGAAAGACCGCGATATTTTCGTCAGCAAGGCCGAGTCATTAGGCGCCAAAGTATTTGTGCAATCCGCTAACGGCAATGAAGAAACCCAGATGTCGCAGATCGAAAATATGATCAACCGCGGCGTGGATGTGCTGGTGATTATTCCTTATAACGGCCAGGTACTGAGTAATGTGATTAAAGAGGCGAAACAGGAAGGGATAAAAGTTCTCGCCTATGACCGTATGATTAATAACGCCGATATCGATTTTTATATCTCCTTTGATAACGAAAAGGTCGGCGAACTGCAGGCCCGTAGCCTGGTCGAAAAAGTGCCTCAGGGGAACTACTTCCTGATGGGCGGTTCGCCGGTCGATAACAACGCCAAGCTGTTCCGCGCCGGGCAGATGAACGTGCTGAAGCCCTATGTCGATAGCGGAAAAATTAAAATCGTCGGCGATCAGTGGGTGGACGGCTGGCTGCCGGACAACGCGCTGAAAATTATGGAAAATGCGCTCACCGCCAACAATAACAAAATCGATGCCGTCGTCGCGTCTAACGACGCCACCGCCGGAGGCGCTATCCAGGCCCTCAGCGCGCAGGGGCTGTCGGGGAAAGTGGCTATCTCCGGCCAGGATGCGGATCTCGCCGGGATCAAACGCATTCTTAACGGCAGCCAGACCATGACCGTCTACAAACCCATCACCCAACTGGCAAATACGGCGGCGGAGATCGCCGTTGAGCTGGGGAACGGACAGCAGCCAAAAGCGGATACCAGCCTGAATAACGATCTGAAAGATGTCCCGTCCCGTTTGCTGACGCCCATCGAAGTCAATAAAGACAATATCGATGAGACGGTGATTAAAGACGGCTTCCATCAGAAGAACCAGCTGTAACCCTGCCTCCGTGCCTTTGTGTATGCGAAGGCGCGGGGATGTTTTGCTACTCAGCAGGAGCCGTTATGCCTTATTTGCTTGAAATGAAAAACATCACCAAAGCCTTTGGCGCGGTAAAGGCGGTCGACAACGTCAGCCTGCGGCTGGACGCGGGCGAAATCGTCTCCCTGTGCGGGGAAAACGGCTCGGGTAAATCGACGCTGATGAAGGTGCTGTGCGGCATCTACCCGCACGGAAGCTATGAGGGAGAGATCGTCTTCGCCGGGGAGCCGCTTATGGCCAGCCATATCCGCGACACGGAGCGTAAAGGCATCGCAATTATTCACCAGGAGCTGGCACTGGTGAAGGAGCTGAGCGTGCTGGAGAATATTTTTCTCGGCGCGGAAATGACCCGCCACGGCCTCCTCGATTATGACGCCATGACCCTGCGCTGCGAAAAGCTGCTGGCCCAGGTTAGCCTGGCGATTTCTCCCCACGTTCGCGTAGGCGATCTTGGCCTCGGCCAGCGCCAGCTGGTGGAGATTGCCAAAGCCCTCAACAAGCAGGTACGGCTGCTGATCCTTGATGAACCCACCGCCTCGCTGACGGAGCAGGAAACCGCCGTGCTGCTGGCAATTATCCGCGACCTGCAGCACCACGGCATCGCCTGTATTTATATCTCCCATAAGCTGAATGAAGTGAAGGCCATTTCGGATACCATCTGCGTGATCCGCGACGGACAGCATATCGGTACCCGCGACGCCGCCGGAATGAACGAAGACGACATTATCACCATGATGGTCGGCCGGGAGCTGACGGCCCTCTATCCCAGCGAACCGCATACGCCGGGCGATGAGATCCTGCGCGTGGACCACCTCACGGCCTGGCATCCGGTGAATCGCCATATTAAGCGGGTCAATGACGTCTCATTCAGCCTCAGACGCGGAGAAATCCTCGGCGTTGCCGGGCTGGTCGGGGCCGGACGAACGGAAGTGATGCAGTGCCTGTTCGGCGTCTGGCCTGGACGCCAGGAAGGCACCATCGCCATCGACGGCCAGCCGGTCACTATCCGCAACTGTCAGCAGGCTATCGCTCAGGGCATCGCCATGGTGCCGGAAGACCGTAAAAAGGACGGCATTGTGCCGGTAATGGCGGTCGGACAGAACATCACCCTGGCCGCGCTGGAGCAGTTTTGCGGCCCGTTCAGTAGCCTTAAAGAGGCCACCGAGCGTCGCTGTATTCTTGACTCGATTGCTCGCTTAAAAGTGAAAACCTCGTCTCCCGACCTGGCGATTGGCCGGTTAAGCGGCGGCAATCAGCAAAAGGCGATCCTCGCCCGCTGCCTGCTGCTCAATCCACGGATTCTGATCCTCGATGAACCCACTCGTGGGATTGATATCGGTGCCAAGTATGAAATCTACAAGCTGATTAACCTGCTGGTGCAGCAGGGCATTGCCGTCATCGTCATCTCGTCGGAGCTGCCGGAAGTGCTCGGTCTGTGCGATCGGGTGCTGGTGATGCACGAAGGGAAACTGAAAGCCAATCTGGTTAACGATCGCCTGACCCAGGAGCAGGTGATGGAAGCCGCGCTGAGGAGTGAACAGTATGTCGAAGAGTAATCTGGCCGCCACACCCGCCCGCACTTTTCAGGGGCTAAAGGCGATTAATTTTCAGGTATTTGTGATGCTCGCTGCGATTCTGGCGATCGCCCTGTTCTTCACCTGGAGCACAGACGGCGCCTGGCTTAGCGCCCGCAACGTCTCTAACCTTCTACGGCAAACCGCCATTACCGGGATCCTGGCCGTCGGCATGGTGTTTGTAATTATCTCGGCGGAGATCGATCTCTCCGTGGGCTCGATGATGGGCCTGCTGGGCGGTGCGGCGGCGATTTTCGACGTCTGGCTTGGCTGGCCGCTGCCCCTGACCATTATCGTTACGCTGGCCCTTGGCCTGCTGCTTGGCGCGTGGAACGGCTGGTGGGTGGCCTACCGCAAAGTGCCATCGTTTATCGTGACCCTAGCGGGGATGCTGGCCTTTCGCGGCGTGCTGATCGGCATCACCAACGGTACCACCGTCTCGCCGACCAGCCCGGGCATGTCACAAATCGGCCAGAGCTATCTCTCCGACTCTACCGGCTTCCTGCTGGGTGCGCTGGGCCTGGTGGGATTTGTCGCCTGGCAGTGGCGGGGCCGTCAGCGTCGTCAGGCGCTGGGGCTGGAAACGCCTGCGGCCGTCAGCACCGTCGGGCGCCAGGCTCTGACGGCGGTGATTATTCTCGGCGCTATCTGGCTGCTCAATGACTATCGCGGCGTTCCGACGCCGGTCCTGCTCTTAACCCTGCTGCTGCTGGCAGGCATATTTATGGCTACGCGGACGGCTTTTGGCCGACGGATTTACGCCATTGGCGGTAATATTGACGCCGCAAGACTCTCCGGGATTAACGTCGAGCGCACCAAAATGGCCGTCTTCGCCATTAACGGCCTGATGGTGGCCATTGCCGGGCTGATCCTCAGCGCCCGACTCGGCGCCGGTTCACCTTCGGCCGGTAATATCGCGGAGCTGGATGCCATCGCCGCCTGCGTGATTGGCGGAACCAGCCTTGCGGGCGGTGTCGGCAGCGTGGCAGGCGCGGTGATGGGGGCGTTTATTATGGCCTCCCTCGACAACGGAATGAGCATGATGGATGTCCCCACCTTCTGGCAATATATCGTCAAGGGCGCTATTTTGCTGCTGGCCGTATGGATGGATTCTGCAACCAAACGACGGGCCTGATTATCCGTCCTTCCGGGATGACCCTATGATAACCAGACGCCACCGTATTACGCTGTTGTTTAACGCCAACAAAGCCTACGACCGCCAGGTCGTCGAAGGGGTCGGCGAATATTTGCAGGCCTCCCAGTCGGAGTGGGATATTTTTATCGAAGAGGATTTTCGCGCCCGCATCGACAATATCAAAGAGTGGCTCGGCGACGGGGTGATTGCCGATTATGACGATGACCGCATTATACATCAGCTGGCCGACGTCAGCGTGCCCATTGTCGGCGTCGGCGGCTCTTATCACCAGCCGGAACACTATCCCCCGGTGCACTATATCGCCACCAATAACGACGCACTGGTCGAGAGCGCCTTTATGCATCTGAAAGAAAAAGGCGTCCACCGCTTTGCGTTCTACGGTCTGCCGCCCTCCAGCGGCAAGCGCTGGGCAGCGGAGCGCGAAAACGCGTTCTGTCGGCTGGTCGCACGAGAGAAATATCGCGGCGTGGTGTATCAGGGGCTGGAAACCGCGCCGGAGCACTGGCAGCATGCGCAGAACCGCCTCGCCGACTGGCTGCAAACCCTCCCACCGCAAACCGGCATTATCGCCGTGACCGACGCCCGTGCCCGGCATCTGCTGCAGGTCTGCGAACATCTGCATATTCCGGTGCCGGAAAAACTGTGCGTGATTGGGATCGATAACGAAGAGCTAACCCGCTATCTGTCACGCGTCGGGCTCTCCTCCGTGGCCCAGGGCGCACGCCAGATGGGTTATCAGGCGGCGAAACTGCTGCACCGTCTACTGGATAACGAAACCCTGCCGCTTCAGCGTTTACTGGTCCCGCCCCTGCGCGTGGTAGAACGACGCTCCACCGATTATCGCTCACTTAACGATCCGGCAGTGATTCAGGCGATGCACTATATCCGCAATCAGGCCTGCAAGGGCATCAAGGTGGAGCAGGTGCTGGATGCCGTGGGCATTTCGCGCTCGAATCTGGAGAAACGTTTTAAAGAGGAGGTGGGTGAAACCATACATGCGGTGATCCATATGGAGAAACTGAAAAAAGCCCGCAGCCTGCTGGTCTCCACCTCTCTACCGATCAATGAGGTATCGCAGATGTGCGGCTACCCGTCCCTGCAGTATTTCTACTCGGTGTTTAAAAAAGAGTATGGCAGCACGCCGCGAGATTACCGCGAGCGTCACAGCGAAGTACTGATGTAACAATGAAAAACGCCTTCCGGATGGAAGGCGTTCGGGGAATTACATGTGGGAAGCGATGAGCCGCTGATTATCCTGATACATGGCGAACAGGTAATTGTTATAGCTCTGACCCTTGGTTGAGTAGCCTTCCAGCTTGTGGATCATCGCGCTGGCAGTCACTTCCTGGTCAGCCTGGCGCAGCTGATTACGGGACTTACGGAAAGAGGCGTAGGCCGGATGGGTGTTAAGGTTCACCACATAGGCGCTAACCGACTCCTTGACCGAATCAAAGCTGGAGTAGCCTTTCACTTTACCCGCTGCGTTAGTGCAGCTCCCCTTCGCGCATTTCATACCGAAAAGGTTGTTGTTCAGACGTGCCAGTTTTGACGTACCCCAGCCGCTTTCCGCTGCAGCCATGGTGGCCACCATGCTGGTAGGGATAATGTCCACGCGCTCCATCAGCGTATTCCACGGAATGTGGCGCGTATTGCCGGACCAGCTAACTTTGTAACGTTTAGCGATCTCTTTTAAACGCGTACGCTCAGAGGGCGCCCACTTGTTTTGATATCGCTTGGATATCAACCAGTTGCGCTCTGCGGTAATTTCCGCGTTCTGGCTGGTAATAAAAGGCATCACTGTCCGGAGAAACGCTTTTTTTCTTGCTGTTCCGGAAGGGTATTTTCGCAAATCAGGAAGTGAACTGCTCTTTGCACTATTGCGAGAATACTCTTGTTTACTGCTTGCCTGCTTTTTACTACTGGCCTTGATTATATGGGCTTTTTCACTCGTTGTTGCTGCATGCGTCTTTGCCAGCACCCCACCCGAAAATATCATGGTGAGTAACATGAGTATCGTAGCCCCATATCGTCGTATGGGAATCGATATCATCAGGTCTCCTGGTCGGATTTAATTATCCCAACCCCTTGTTCTTAACAAAAATTCGATAACGTAATCGCGTATTGTAGCAAAAATAGCCGCTCAAAGCACCCCCATGGAATAGTCCAATTCCTAAACCCTGTCACCAGGCAGTGTTTGAGGCTGTGGAGGTGGTCACAAAATAACCCGAAGGAAAATTTCAGCATCTTATACCAGACACAGGGTCCTGCTAAGCATAAAACAACAGATCGCACCGACGAGTGGCATTTGCACACCGCTATCCGTAGCGTTATCGTTAGCCACTTTTACAATAAGCCCGACAGAACACCTGCTATGACATTTTCACTTTTCGGCGACAAATTTACCCGCCATTCAGGCATTACGCGCCTGATGGAGGATCTCAACGACGGCCTGCGCACGCCCGGCGCCATTATGCTCGGCGGTGGAAACCCGGCTCAAATCCCTGAGATGAACGATTACTTCCGGCAGCTGCTGGCCGATATGCTGATCAGCGGCAAAGCCACTGATGCTCTGTGCAATTATGACGGCCCTCAGGGTAAGAGCGAGCTACTCACTGCCCTCGCCGCCATGCTGCGGGAAAAATTAGGTTGGGATATCGAACCACAGAATATTGCGCTGACAAATGGCAGTCAGAGCGCATTTTTCTACTTGTTTAACCTGTTTGCAGGCCGTCGGGCAGATGGCAGCACGCGCAAGGTGCTGTTCCCACTGGCCCCGGAGTATATCGGCTACGCCGATTCTGGCCTGGAAGAGGAACTTTTTGTCTCTGCCCGACCGAATATTGAACTGCTTCCGGAAGGGCAGTTTAAGTATCACGTCGATTTTGAACACCTGCATATCGGGGAAGAGACGGGGATGATTTGCGTCTCCCGCCCGACCAACCCGACGGGCAACGTGATCACCGACGAAGAGCTGATTAAGCTGGACGCCCTGGCACACCAGCACAATATCCCGCTGGTGATTGATAACGCCTACGGCGTGCCTTTCCCCGGCATCATCTTTAGCGAAGCCCGTCCGCTGTGGAACCCGAATATCGTCCTGTGCATGAGCCTGTCGAAGCTGGGCCTGCCGGGTAGCCGCTGCGGGATCATTATTGCCAATGAAAAAATCATCACCGCCATCACCAATATGAACGGCATTATCAGCCTTGCGCCCGGCGCTATCGGTCCGGCCATGATGCTGGAGATGATCAAGCGTAACGATCTGCTGCGCCTGTCGGAAACGGTGATTAAGCCCTTCTACTACCAGCGCGTGCAGGAAACTATCGCCGTGATCCGCCGCTATCTATCGCCGGAGCGCTGCCTGATCCACAAGCCGGAAGGGGCCATTTTCCTGTGGCTGTGGTTTAAAGACCTGCCGATTAGCACCGAACTGCTCTATCAACGCCTGAAAAAACGCGGCGTGCTGATGGTGCCGGGCGACTACTTCTTCCCGGGGCTGGATAAACCCTGGCCGCATACCCACCAGTGTATGCGTATGAACTACGTTCCCGATCCGGAAAAAATCGAAGCCGGCGTTCAGATTCTGGCGGAAGAAGTTGAGCGTGCCTGGCACGAAAACGGTCAATAATCCCTTCGGCCTCTGGTTACAGAGGCCTTATTTTCTGTTTTGTGATTCGACGCACCCTTCCCTTTTTTAACATATCAGCAACATGCTGTTTTATTTATTTTATTTACCTTTTGAATATATATTTCTGGAAAAACAAAAGTTAGGATAAATCTTATTTTAGATGAATGCTTAACTGAAACTTAATTTAAATATACGATCATTAAGTGTGGCTAACATGTTTTTAATTTCATAACAACTTGTTTTTATTGAAGTTAAAAATCAGTTTGCGTTAAGTGTATTTTTTAAATAAATAATTCCAGAAACGACAAAAAAGCAAGGCAAATAATAAAATAGCAATTCCATAAACCCCACTTACACTAATTAGTACGCCGTCCGGCGTTTAATTCAGTGGAGTATTGTTATGACTTCTAATAACGTTAGCCACTTTAGCGTCATTGCGGTGGCAGTGCTTCTTGCCTTCTCTCTCTCAGCCTGCAGCGGCAGCGGTGGGGGCTCAGGCTCAGCATCCAGAATAGCTTCGAATGTCGACGGCGGAACATCCGGAACAGATGGCACCGGTGGTGGTAATACTGGCGGCGGCAATACTGGC
>DATEKR010000367.1:0-4223 GCA_035277345.1 Enterobacteriaceae bacterium | reverse complement strand
GGCGACCTTCTGGCACTACACCATCCTTAACCATCTCTACGATGAAGGTAAGGTCACCGAGCGCTTTATGCTGGAGTTCTTACACAGCCATACCAACGTGGTGTTCCAGCCGCCCTACAACAGTCCCTGGTATAGCGGGATTAACCCCTATGCGCTGGGTTTCGCCATGTTCCAGGATATTAAGCGTATTTGTCAGTCGCCCACCGAGGAGGATAAATACTGGTTCCCGGATATCGCCGGTTCCGACTGGCTGGACACCCTGCACTTCGCCATGCGCGACTTTAAGGATGAGAGCTTTATCAGCCAGTTCCTGTCGCCGAAAATCATGCGTGATTTCCGCCTGTTTACCGTGCTCGATGACGATCACAACAACTACCTGGAGATTGCCGCTATCCATAATGAAGAGGGCTATCGGGAGATCCGCTCTAAACTCTCATCCCAGTACAACCTGAGCAATCTGGAGCCGAATATTCAGGTCTGGAACGTGGATCTGCGCGGCGACCGTTCGCTGACCCTGCGCTATATCCCTCACAACCGCGCCCCGCTGGATAAGGGTCGTAGGGAAGTGCTCAAGCACGTTCACCGTCTGTGGGGCTTTGACATCATCCTTGAGCAGCAGAACGCCGACGGCAGCGTGGAGCTGCTGGAGCGCTGCCCGCAGAAAAACCCGCTGTAAAACGCAGAAAGGAGGCCGGGGCCTCCGTTCTTATTGCGCTGAAACTCAGTTATTAACCGGGATAACCGCACCTTTGTATTTGGTGCGGATCCAGTCCTGAATCTCTTTCGAGTGCAGCACGTCCACCAGCGCCACGATATCTTTCTTCTTCTCATCGCCGCGATGCACGGTAATGATATTTGCGTACGGGTTGTTCTCGCCGCTTTCTACCGCAATCGGGTCATGAACCGGATCCAGACCGGCATCGATGGCGTAGTTAGCGTTGATCACCACCGCGTCACCTTCGTCATTGTTGTACATCTGCGGCAGCAGCGCGCCTTCCACGTTCGGCAGGAACTTCAGCTTTTTCGGGTTCTCAACGATGTCGCTGATACGGGCAGAGACTTTATCCACGCCCGGCTTCAGTTTGATAACGCCCTCTTTTTCGAAGATAGAGAGGATACGTCCCTCTTCCGCCACCGCGTCACGCATAATCACCTTCCCGCCTTCCGGCAGATCTTTCAGGGATTTGTGCTTTTTAGAGTAGATACCAATCGGCTCGATATGGATCGCGCCTGCGCTGACGAAATCATAGGTTTTATCGCCAGCATGGTCCTTCAGGACGCTGTTCAGATACGGAATATGCTGGAAGTAGTTTGCATCCAGTTCGCGGCTGGCCAGGGCGGTGTTAGGCAGAATGTAGTCCTGGAACGGTTTGATTTCCAGATCGATACCCTGCTTCGCCAGAATCGGCTTTGCCTGCTCGAGGATCTCCGCGTGCGGCACGTTAGATGCGCCCACGGTCAGGGTATCAGCCCAGGAGGCAAAGCTCAGGGCGGAAAGGGTCGCTGCGGCAATCAGTGTCAGTGTCTTTTTCATGATGTTGGTTTCCGTATTTTATTAGCGTTTGTCTAACAGAGAGGTAATGGCGTCGCCGCAGAACTGGATGATGAAGACGATGATCAGAATGGTCACCGTCGCCACCAGCGTGACGTCGCCATGGTTACGCTGGAATCCTTCCAGATAAGCAAGATTTCCTAACCCGCCAGCGCCGATAACGCCTGCCATTGCACTGTAGCTGACCAGTGCAATCAGCGTCACCGTAATGCCGGACACCAGAGCGGGTGATGATTCCGGGATCAGTACCCGAAAAATTAAGGTGCTGAGGCGAGCGCCCATAGAACGGGTCGCCTCAATCACGCCTTTATCGACTTCGCGCAGCGCGATTTCCACCAGCCGGGCGTAGAACGGCGCCGCCCCGACAATCAGCGCCGGTAAGGCAGCATCGGCCCCCAGAATCGTGCCGACGATGGCTTTGGTGAACGGGATCAGCAGCACGATCAAAATGATGAACGGGATCGAGCGGAAAACGTTCACCAGGATAGAGATAACGCTGTAGATGGCCCGATTCTGGAACAACCCGCCGCGAGCGGTCAGGAACAGCGCGAGACCCAGCGCGATGCCCAGCACAAAGGTGGCGGCACCGGACAGCGCGGTCATATAGAGGGTTTCCAGAGTGGCGGACCACAGCTGGGGCCACTTCAGGTGCGGAAACAGGGACTCAGTCATGCTTAATTACCTCGCAGTTAATCTCGCTGTTGCGCAAATCTGCGAGGATCTTAGCTAATTGTTCTTCGCTGGCGTTCACGTGCACCCACAGCTGACCAAAGACGCCGTGGGCGGTCTGGGTCATTTTACCGTGCAGAATATTAAACGGCAGGCCGTAGCGCAGGGTTAGTTCCCCGACGACGGGCTGGTGCGTGCTGCTGCCGGTAAAGGTCAGCTTAATCACCGCCCCGTCGAGATCGCTGCTCAGCTGCGGGTTAAACGCCTCTTCTTCCGCGTACTGGCTGACCTGACGGACAAACTGGCGGGTAATCGGCTGCTGCGGGTGGGTAAAGACCTGCAGCACTTCGCCCTCCTCCACCACCTTGCCGTCTTCCATCACCGCCACGCGGTCGCAGATTTTGCGCACCACGTGCATCTCATGGGTGATCAGCACAATGGTCAGCTTAAAGCGGCGGTTAATGTCCAGCAGCAGGTCGAGAATTTGATCGGTCGTTTGCGGATCCAGCGCGGACGTGGCCTCATCGCACAGCAGCACGTCAGGGCTATTTGCCAGGGCGCGGGCAATCCCAACACGCTGTTTCTGGCCGCCGCTGAGCTGGGACGGATACGCATGTTCACGCCCGGTCAGCCCCACCAGCGCAATCAGCTCTGCAACACGCTCGCGGATCTGCGCCTTCGGCGTCCCGGCGATCTGCATCGAGAACGCAATATTTTCACTGACGGTGCGCGACCACAGCAGGTTGAAGTGCTGGAACACCATACTGATTTTCAGCCGGGCCTGACGCAGGGCTTCGCCTTTCGCGGCGGAGATATCCTGGCCGTTAACGGTCACCGACCCGGAGGTGGGTTTTTCCAGACCATTGAGCAGGCGGATCAGGGTACTTTTGCCTGCGCCGCTGTAGCCAATAATCCCGTAAATCTGCCCCTGTTCAATGGTCAGGTTGACCTTGTCCACGGCGGTGACAGGGGCTTTACCGTGAGCAAAAATTTTCGAAATATTACTGAGTACAATCATATCGTTATCGTATCCGCAACCGCGTTTTGCTGGTCTGCTAATGGTCAGTGTGTTTAGCAGTATGGATGTCCAAACGATAATAGTCACCCGCCGTTATGTTTTGAAACACCAAAAAGGTATTTCATATAACCAAAAACGATAAGCGGCCTGCGACGCGGCGAAACGCCCTAAGCTTAATTCCAGCAATGGTTATGCGCCCGCTGAGGATAGCGGCGGGTTCGCCGGTCAAAAATGGACGTTTATTGCGCATTTCTCGGGTTATCCGGACATCGAAACATCCACACTCCCCGACGGCTTGCCGTCCCGCCATCCAAATAGTGGTTCATATTCCAGTTCGCTATTAATCACAGAGAAATGTTCTTTTTGAGCGCATTTTTACAGACCTATCATCCGGGCATGTTTCTCAAATCAGGTAAACGAAGATGGCAATTTTTCACTCGGTCAGCGAACTGATCGGCCAGACGCCGCTGTTACAGCTGCACAAACTGAATACCGGCCCCTGCGAACTGTTTTTAAAACTGGAAAACCAGAACCCCGGCGGTTCTATTAAAGACCGCGTTGCGCTGTCGATGATCAACGAGGCGGAGAAACAGGGGCACCTGAAGCCCGGCGGCACCCTGGTGGAAGCCACCGCCGGGAATACCGGCCTGGGGCTGGCGCTGATCGCCGCCCAGAAAGGCTACCGGCTTATCCTCGTGGTCCCCGACAAAATGAGCCGCGAGAAGATTTTTCACCTGCGGGCGCTGGGGGCAAAAGTGGTGATCACCCGCTCCGACGTCAATAAAGGCCATCCGGCTTATTATCAGGACTATGCCCGCCGTCTGGCAGAGGAGACGGAAGGCGCGTTTTATATCGACCAGTTTAATAACCCGGCCAACCCGCTGGCCCATATCACCACCACCGCGCCGGAGCTGTTCCGGCAGATGGAGGAGCGTATCGACGCGGTCGTCGTCGGCGTCGGTTCAGGCGGCACGCTCGGCGGGC
>DATEKR010000366.1:0-8915 GCA_035277345.1 Enterobacteriaceae bacterium | reverse complement strand
AAAGGAGGGGCTTCATTGCAGGGTGGCGGTGATGAGAAAACCTGTAAAATATTTACAGACCAGCAGGGCCCGGGGGTTATTGATGTAACTGTTAAAGGTACCGCATTAAAGGCCGATCAACTTCCCCCACACTCACATAATGTTAGGCATACATGGAATACTGGTAGTGGCGCGGGAGGAACGACTTCAATTACCGTCGGGAATGAAAAAAATCCGGCAAGAAGAGAAATGATTGATGCATATGGTGATCCCGCAAAAGAACATACGCACAGTGCCTCCGCTACTGTAGGGACGCATGCTCATTCTTTCACTTCACTGCCAGCTTATTATATTTTGGCTTTTATCATGAAGTTGTAAGTTTTTCTACATTAATGTGATTGTCCATTAACGTGTAGTCAGGGCTATATAATGACTAATGATGCCATTTATATTGATTTTTTTAATTGTAGAATAACAACAAGATTTTTCTTTACAGGTCAGGTTTTGTTGCATTCACCATCATTAAATTCAGATAATTTGAAAGCTATTTTTTATAAAACAATACAGGGATTGAATTATCGGGGCCGGGTCAGTATCAGACATATGGTGCTTGACCTTGGCACAATGCAGGCAAATCAGTTTGAAAATCAGTTTAGCCAGAGACTGGCGGAGGCGTTAACGAAAAATCTGCTTCGGCTGGTTGTGGAATCTCAATCTCAGTCCACGTCTGCTCTAATCCCTGAACCAGGAGCGTTGCTGGCGCAGCTCCGCCCCGAATCAGAGTCTCTGTACCCGCTGGCAGTGTTGTGCCTGAAGCCTGACGCGCTGCGACAACTTTTGGTGAACCACCGTCCGGAAAGGCTTTTACTCTTGTTGAAAATGTTAATAATTCCCAGGGCACAACATCGGCAGCGCGTACCCCACTACGTTTACAGCCAGGTAACCGCCAGCCGGCTTGCAATTGCTGCACTCAGTTTTTTGCTCAACGATAAAGAGGGGGCTGACTGGCTGAGCGATAACGCTCCGCGTAGCGAACAGTTAAACGCCTGGGGAGAGGCGATCGGCAGCGGCGAGATTGCAGCAGAACAGATTGTGCAATTACTGACCGGGTCGCCTCCTCCGGCGCAGAATATTATGGTTACTCGCCATTGGTTGCTTGCGCTATGGCAGCAGAAAACCGTGCGTAATGTGGTCGCTAAGCATGCTGGCAGGGCGGTTGTCGGGAAGATTACAGCTTATTTCAATCAACCAGGCACGCATTTACAGCAACCACAGCATTCACAGAAGCCACAACATGCACAGCAGCTACAGTATTCACAACAGCCACAGCAACCACAGTCTGTTACCAACGCCGGTCTGGTCCTGCTCTGGCCGCTACTGCTGCAGCTGTTTTCCCTTCTGGATCTCTGTCTGGACGGAAAGTTTACCGATGATGATGCCCGTTGGCAGGCTGTGTTAACGCTTAACTGGCTTGTCTGGGCTGAGGCTGAAGCACCCCCGGCTGCGGAACGGCTGGCGATCAACTGCCTGCTATGCGGGATCTCCGTGGATACGCCGCTGCCGGAGGGCTTATCGTTGACGCTGCAACGGCAGCAGCTAGTCGACGACTGGCTGACGGCAGTAGGCCGTCAACTTCCGGCCTGGCAAAAGCTGGCCCTGAGCGATATCCGCGCACTTTTTCTACAGCGCCCCGGCGAAGTGGTTTATAACGCCGAACCACCGCAGATTATTGTGCGGGGAGAAGCCTTTGATTATCTGCTGGCCGACTTACCCTGGCCGCTGACTCTGGTCTCGCTGCCCTGGCTTGAACAGCCGCTGACCCTTATCTGGCCGCTCCCTCATCTGACAGGATAACCTATGCCATTTTCTCCAGAGCACGTTGTTTTTTCGGCACGTAATGAGGACAGTGACGAGTGTGATTTTTATCGCAGTATTGAGCGAATAGATCTGCTTTTTCAGCGGGATTATCTGCAGCGGATGGGTGAGCCGCCTCCTGACCTGGCACACTTTTTCCTGACGGAGGGTGAGCTCGACCGGCGCCTTGAGATGCCCGAGGGCGGCCCCTGCTGGCAGGGATTGCCGGGGACCTGTTTGCCTGATGTAGAGGAAGCGCTCAACATCAGGTTGCGTTTTTTACTCGGCGCCTTTGATCTCACCACCGGTGAGTGCGACCTGCTGCTGCTCGCCCTGCTACCGCGGCTAAGCCAGCATTATAGCCAGCTGGTCGACGGTGGCCTGGGCGAAGGGGTGAGTCGAAACCTGGCATCCCGACTGCTTTGTACCTCGCCAACCGAATATCGGCTGCTGCAGTCGGTGCTGCATCCCGCATCGCCGCTGTTTCAGTTTCAGCTGTTGTCGGAGGTAAAACCTGGTGGTAGCCGCAAAGGGCTGCCGGAGTATGTGGCCAGTGAGGCAGTCTGGCATTTTTTGTGTGGTAACCGACAAACGACCGCCGTGCGTTACCCCTGGGTTCGACGGGCGAACTCTGATGATAGCGCGGTATACCCGGAAGCTCTTGGCGAAAACCTGTTCCATTTTTGCCTCAGGCCTGGCAATAAAACGCCGCCGGTAGTGGTGCTGGAAGGGCGGGAACAGGACGGGCGCGAGTGGGCACTGGCGGCCATCTGCACCGATTATCAGCGCTCCCTGCTTTGCGTGAGCACGGATAGTCTGGCCAGCCTGCCAGAGGTGCAGCAGCCTCCGGCGATGGCCGAAATTATCCGCGATGCCCTGCTGGAAAATGCTGCTCTGCTGCTTGAAAAACAGAGTGATCCACCGGCCGGAAAACCGGGCTGGCTGCGTACGATCGAACAGCTGTTGCCGCAGGTCAGTTTGCCGCTTTTTGTGCTGGCAGACGCCGGATCCGTTGCACCGACCTTTGACGGATTAAGCTGCATTCATCTGGCGATGCCTCAGCCAACGGCCGCCGAAAAAACGGCGCTGCTGCAGCGGGCATGGCCGCATCCGCTCACCGCCACAGAGAAACGGGCGCTGCAAAGTCTGGTCCAGCGCTACGCCTTCGACCCTGCGGATATTGCGCAGATAATACAGGAGGCCGATTACTACCGTCGGTTGAGAAACCAGGACGGGCCCTTAACCCCTGACGATCTCCGGCAGACGCTTTCCCGGCGCACGCGTAAAAACTTCGGCAAGCTGGCCCGGCGTATTACGCCGGTGCGTACCTTTGATGACCTGATTATCTCGCCCGGATTACAAAAACAGTTGGCGGAGATCCTGGCGGTGATTCGCCTGCGGGAAAGCGTGACCGAAAAACATTTTAGCCATAAAACCGGTGGAAAAACCGGCGTTAGTGCATTGTTTTACGGTGATTCCGGGACCGGTAAAACCCTTGCGGCAGAGGTCCTGGCCCAGCATCTTGGCGTCGATCTGATTAAGGTGGACCTGTCAACGGTGGTCAATAAATACGTCGGCGAAACGGAAAAAAATCTCTCGCGTATTTTCGATCTGGCCGAGGCCGACAGCGGGGTGCTGTTTTTTGATGAGGCCGATGCCCTGTTTGGCAAGCGCAGCGAAACCAAAGACGCTCACGATCGCCACGCCAATATCGAAGTCTCCTATTTGCTGCAGCGGTTAGAAAATTACCCCGGCCTGGTTATCCTGGCCACCAATAACCGTAACCATCTCGACAGCGCCTTTAACCGGCGTTTTACCTTTATAACCCGCTTTACCTGGCCGGATGCCGATCATCGTGCCCGGATGTGGCATGCGATATGGCCTGCCAGCCTGAAGCTGGCGCGGGACGTTGATTTTACCGCGCTGTCCGCGCGCAGCGAGCTGACTGGCGCCAATATCCGCAACGTGGCGCTGCTGGCCGCCGTGCTGGCTGCAGAAGAGAAAAGCAAGCTTATCCATCAGCGACATATTGAACATGCCATCGGTCGCGAGCTGGGCAAGATGGGCCGTCTGCCACTTTGACATTAATACTCCACTTTAGAGCGAGGTTTTTATGGCTACGATTGTTACATCCACCACGGCCATTGCTGATGTTAATAAAGCCCTCCTGGGCGTGCTAAAGCAATATCTCGATGACGATCCTGCAAAACCGAAAGATATTGATATCCGTTTTGACCTGCCGGAGATTGACAGCACGCAGTCATCGCCCACCATCAGCGTCTTTCTGTATGACGTGCATGAGGATTTGCAGCTGCGTCAGAGTGAGCCTGCTCGCCTGAACGTCACCAGCAAGACTCTGCGGGCGGGCTGGGTAAACCTGAGCTGTAACTATCTGATTACTTACTGGGAAGCGCAAAGCGCCGGCAGCAACGGGGACGGTCCCGACAGCCAACCAGATAATCAGGCAGTCCAGCTAATGACTACAATATTGCGGGCGTTATTGAGTAACCGCGAACTCAAAGACCTTCCGGGGGCATGGGCCCGGGTTATTCCGCCGCAGGAAAATTTAAACAGCCTCGGTAATTTCTGGCAGGCGCTCGGCAATCGGCCGCGGCTGTCGCTGGTCTACTCCATTACCGTCCCGATCCTGCTGGATAACAGCCTGCCGCAGACCCTGGTGAAAACGGTCAGCAGTGAGATTGTGCAGGCCGCCAATGTGGATCTAAATGCGTTAAATACTCAGCTTTGGCAGACTCTGTGCCAGACCCTGGGAGAGGGGGGAGAGCAGAAGCTGGCGAGAGTGAAAGTTAAAAGCCAGCAGCATGCGATGCAGGATGCCGACAGTCCGGGAATTAATATCAGCGTGGATATTTCAGGTGTTGTCGATAAAACCTGTCAGGCCAGTCTGGAGGCAGTGTTAAAAATATGGCGTGATAATAAAACGGTGGGGTCCGAAATTAAAGGCGTTACGCTTAATATTACGGATCTGCAGAGTAGTGGTCTGATTTATATATAATTAATTACTGGGCTGTTGACTTGTCGGTAAATATGATTGCCCGTCATTTGTATTTCAGTGGTTTGATCTGACTATTATTGAGGTGCTCCTATTCCATACGCCACAAAATATAATGGTTCTCCTGAAGGTTCTGGTTATAAATATGAAGAAGATACGATTGCCTTTCTGGAGGTTGCTGGCGAGTTTTTAGAAGAAGATAGCGGGCAATCGCCTTGGCCGTCAGAGGAATATTCAATTCACCTTTTCGGACTACACCTTCTCAGAGCCTGGCCAGGTATCAAACCACTGCAGGGAGGGTATGGCTGAACGCAGATCGGTATTCATTCAGCCATTTGTGCGACGGGATAACCCTTTCGCTATCGCCACGCCGATATCCGCGCAGACGGTCAGGCCCTGAATAAAGGGGCGATCGTGCATCAGCCAGGGCAGAGCGCCGAAGGCAATACGGCCCTGAATGTCGGCGGGCGTCTGCAGCAGGAAGTTGTTATCAACATCGGGAACCTCGCCGCCCTCCGCCATCAGTTGCTGGCGCAGTCGGGGAAACGTCAGGTCTTTGGTCTTCATCGCTTTCTGGCCTCTGGCATCAATAAACACATCGAATTGATGCACGCGCTGCTGGACGGTGATAAGCGTCCTTTGCGTCTGAACCTCCATTTTATAGTCCGGTCCGAGCGCCAGAATAGCGGCGATACCGGCTTCCCGTAGTGCCAGTAGCCGACGGATCGACTCTGAGGGAATGGCCGCGTAGTTATCAATAAAGACGCGGGCTAGGCCGTCGTTAAACCGCTTTCTGTCCCGGGCGTGCAGATGGGGCACAATCGCTTCGATGGCCTCGTGCAGGCGCAGAACCGTGTAGCGCCAGGGCACCGTCAGCCTGTCGCGCTTATTCTGTTCAACTTCCGTGAGGTTGGCCTGTGCCCAGCGAAATGGGTCGCGCGCTTTGCGGTCAGCAAACCAGGCCTTGCTAAAGCTGTCGACATCGAGCTGGTGCAGGGCCATGCGTTCGCTCCATTCCGGGTCGGCCAGCTCCAGCTCCTTCACCATCAGCTGGAATACCCTGTCCAGCAGCCCTTTGCTTCCGGCGGCGATCGCATTGTCCACCGCTGTTTCGGTTACCACTTGCAGCTGCTCCCAGGGAATGGGGCAGTAGAAATCCGCCTCCGGCAAAATACCCGAGCGGGACATTAGCGTAATATTCAGCGCCTCTTTACCCTCATCAGGCTGGTACAGTACGCTGCCGTTGCTTTGATCAGTGAAGGTACCGTGCTGTATCGCCACGGCCATTGCCGCGTCGATCCCGCTCAGGGAGGTGCCCATAATGCCGACGTTGCAGGGCGGGATGCGGGCCTCCATCAAACCTGACCAGGGACTGGGGAAAAACGAGCGTGTGGACTGCGCGTCATCGGGCCAGACGTGTCCGGTGGCTATCACGGCAGTATCGAACGGCTCGGGGGTGTCCTGTCCCTCCACCCACAGTAGCACGCCGTCCGGCTGCGCCTGCAGATCGGTCACCCGACAGGATTCGTAAACCTCTACCAAAAAACCGCACACTTTCGCCTGCGCAAGCAGCGCCAGAAACCGATCCCGGAAATACTCCCCCAGCAGCATCCGCGGCAAAAACTGCCGCTCGTGCAGGGAATCCTTATGTACGTGATAGCGCGCCAGATGGACCTCGCTCTGCTCGCGAAGCCAGTTAAGATAAGTGATAAAAATGGGTGGGATCTCAATGCTGGCGATATTAGCCAGCATCATCTTTGAATTCTCTTCATCGCTGTAGGGCATACCGACGCCCGCTTGTTCCCCCTGTTCGTATATGGAGAGGGCAAGCGGTATGCCGTTTTTAAGCAGTGAGAAAAGCGTATAAACCCCCGTCGGCCCTGCACCGACAATCGCGATTTTTTTCATTAAGCGGCAACCGTTCTTATTTTAATAGGTAAAAATAAGTGTGGCTGAAAATGTGTATTGAGCCAGGTATACCAGGGAAATCGGGGATCACCCCCCCAGCAGATACTTCAGCCCTAATATGCCCACCATCCCGGCAATCACCGTTACAAACAGGCTGCGGGTCACGATCCCACAAGCTGTTGCCAGCGCAGCGGCCATCAGCGACAGGCTGAGTCCGGACGGCGAGAGCAGCGGTTTATGGACGAGCTCGCTGGTGATAATCGCCGCCATAATGGCGGAGGGGATAAAGCCCAGCCAGTTCTGTACCACCGGTGCCATTTTGAAGCGAGAGAGCAGGATCAGCGGCACGGTACGCATCAGGGCGGTGATACCTGCGGATAACAGAATAGTGATAAGCAGGCTGGTGCTCATTTGCTCTCTCCTTTCGCGGTAAATCTTAGCGCCAGGGTGGCGAGGGTTGCGGCGATGGTGGCGGCCAGGATCACGACCAGGCTGGCTTCGAGGTGCTCAACGGTCACCAGCGTCACGACCACAGCGACGGCGATGGTCAGGGTTTCCAGCGTTTTGCGGCGGCTGGCGAACCATGTCATTAACAGCAGGCCGATAAACATCGAGACCAGGCTAAAGCTCAGGCCGTCAATCAGCGACGCGGGCAGGGCGGTTGCCAGCCAGGCACCGACCACGCAGGCGAGGATCCAGTTAAGCCAGGCGACCACGTTTAGCCCCAGCATCCACGCAAAGGGGATCGAGCCGCTGCGGCTACCGTACTGGGCTGCAACGCCGAAAGTTTCGTCGGTCAGCAGCAGGCCGCTAATCAGTTTTTGCAGGGTGGTTGAGTTGCGAAACCAGAGGCTCAGGGAGGAGCTCATCAGCAGATAGCGCATATTGACCAGCAGGACGCTCAGTACCACAGACAGCATCTCCGCACCTGCGGCCCACAGGGAGTAAAACAGGAACTGCGCCGAGCCGGTGTACAGCAGACCGGCAAGCAGGGCGGTTTCAAGGACGGAGAACCCCGCCAGCGTGCCGATAGCCCCGGCGGCAAAGCCGATGCTCCAGTAGCCCGGCACGGTAGGCAGACAGGCGATAACCCCGCTACGAAATGCGCTGGCACCCTGCTCTGCGGGTGCCTCTGCGATATTGAGTGACATTTTGTGTTCCAGTAGACTCGATAACAATGAGCGTTAGTGTATAAGAATGGTCCGGCGGAGATAGCATAATCCTGCTGTTTACGTTCCGATAACCGACCGGTGTGGGTGATGAACAACAAGCGTGATGACATTAAATTGTGGCGGGACAACGGCCTGTCGGGCGGGATGGAAATCCTGCGTGCCTCCTGTTTCGAGCACAGCTATCCGGCGCATTTTCACCATGAATTTGTGATTGCTGCCTTTGCCCGTGGGGCGCAGCGCCATCGCGTATGTCGCCATGCGGGCGTCGCGGCGGCCGGAACGGTGATGATTATTCACCCCGGTGAAGTGCATACCGGCGAGGCGCTGCAGCGGGATAAAGGCTGGGACTACAGCGCCTTTTATCCTTCAGAATCACTGGTGGAAGAGGTGGCGGCGTCGGTGCTGGGCGGAAGGGGCGGCGTGAACTTCGGGCGCGACGTGATGCGCCACGACCCGGTCGTCGCCCGTGGTCTGCTGCAGGCTTCGCTGCTGATGACGCAAAGTGAAGATCCGCTGGAAAAAGAGTGCGCGCTCTTTCAGATGCTCGGGGCGGTTATCGGCCACTACGGGCAGCGCACCCATCGAGGGACTGCCACGCGCGCGCTGCGTGCGGATATGCGCAGGGCGACCGACTTTTTACAGACGGCGTATCATCAGCCGGTTACGGTGGGCGAGGTGGCAAGCGTGGTGGGGCTGAGCGAGTTCCACTTTATGCGCACTTTCCAGGCCAGTACCGGGCTGTCCGTGCACCGCTATCTTACCCAGATCCGCCTCGCCAGAGCGAAAACGCTGCTGGCCCAGGGCGTCAGCGCGGCCCAGACGGCGCTGGACGTCGGCTTTTTCGACCAGAGCCACTTCACCCGCCACTTCCGCACCCACTTCGGTATTACGCCCGGAGCATTCGGGGCTGCCTGTCGCTAAACCGTTGATACCATAAAAAAACGCCAGCCCGGACCCGGGACTGGCGTTTTTTTTGGTTTATTCGCGCT
>DATEKR010000365.1:0-5417 GCA_035277345.1 Enterobacteriaceae bacterium | reverse complement strand
GTTGTGAAGTCGCCGACAATCTCTTCCAGAATATCTTCTACCGTGACCAGGCCTTTGATATCGCCGTATTCATCCACCACCAGGCCGACTTTCTTTTTATTACGCTGGAATTTCACCAGCTGGATGCTGAGCGGTGTGCCTTCCGGGATCACGTAGATTTCATCGGCGGCGCGCAGCATCACCTCTTTGGTAAACTCTTTTTTCTCATTCATCAGCCGCCAGGCTTCGCGCACCCGCAGCATACCGATGGCGTCGTCCAGTGAATCGCGGTACAGCACAATACGGCCATGCGGGGAGTGGGTAAGCTGACGAACAATGGCTTTCCAGTCGTCGTTAATGTCGATCCCGACGATATCGCTGCGTGGCACCATAATGTCATCGACGCTGACTTTTTCCAGGTCGAGCACTGACAGAAGCATATCCTGGTTGCGGCGGGAGATTTGGGTGCGGGATTCATTGACCAGGGTGCGCAACTCGTCTTTATTGAGCGCGCTGCTGATCACCGTATTCACCTTCATGCCCATCATGCGCATCAGCAGCTTCGCAATGGTATTTAGCAGCCAGACCAGCGGCAGCATAATGATCTGCAGCGGTGCCAGCAGGAGGCTGCTGGGATAGGCAATTTTTTCCGGGTAGAGCGCGGCGATAGTTTTCGGCAGCACTTCGGCAAAGACGAGGATCACAAAGGTCAGGGTGCCGGTTGCGATGGCGACACCGGCATTGCCGAACAGGCGCATTCCGACGATGGTGCCGAGCGCCGAGGCCAGAATATTGACGAGGTTATTACCGATCAGCACCAGGCTTATCAGGCGGTCAGGCTTGCGGAGCAGCTTCTCTACGCGCTTCGCCTGGCGGTTACCCTGTTTCGCCCGATGGCGTAAACGGTAGCGATTCAGCGTCATCATGCTGGTTTCAGAACCGGCAAACCAGGCGGAGATCACCACCATCACCAGAAGCGTGACGATCAGTGAGGTGGTGGAGATATGTTCCAGGGGGAACTCCTTACATCAGCTCGACGCGAACTGCTGCAGAACGCGGCTGCCGAAATAGGCGAGAGTCAGCAGACCGGCACCGGCGACGTTAAACCAGACCACACGGCGGCCGCGCCAGCCTTCGTGGTAGTGGCCCCACAGCAGCACGATATAAACAAACCACGCAATAATAGACAGGACCGCCTTGTCGATGTTCTCCGCGCTGAACAGGTTCTGCATATAGAACAGCCCGGTCGCAAGGGTCAGGGTCAACAGCACCACGCCGACCTGAGTGATATGGAACATCTTACGTTCGATACTCATCAGCGGCGGCATCTCGCTGAATACCAGCCGTTTGTTTTTCAGCTGATAGTCTATCCACGCTAACTGTAGTGCATAAAGCGCGGCGATGATCAGCGTCGCATAGGAGAACAGCGACAGCCCAATATGCACCATCATGCCGGGCGTTGTCTCCAGGTGAGTGATGTACTCATTAGGAACAAAGGTGGCGAAGGCGAGGTTGATCAGCGCAAAGGTATAGATGATGGGCAGCAGCAGCCAGCCGCGGTTGTGTGAGGCGACAAAGGTCATCACCGAGCAGATCATCAGGCTGACCAGCGAGCCGACGTTCAGCAGACTGAGATTTTGCCCGCTTCCTTCACCCGGAAATATCCGCGCTTCCAGAGCAAAAGCGTGGCATACCAGCGCAATTACCGCAGAGACAATAGCCATACGCCGCCAGCCGCTGTTTTTTTGCAGCAGACCGGGAACGATCAGCGCGAGGCTGACGGAGTAGGCGACAAGCGCGAGTATTGCGAAAACAGGCATATGGGCGTCGACAGTTGGTAAGACGAAAGAGGTGCAGTATAGCGTTAGCGTGCGCTGGCTCCAACCGTTGCATCACAACTCCCTGTCGGGCGTGTTATACTCCCCCAAATTTTTGGCTAAGTGTCGCTACGGCGGCCGACCGTTTCTACCCCAGGCGAGAGACAATGTTTGATAATTTAACCGACCGTTTATCGCAGACGCTGCGCAACATCAGCGGCCGCGGACGTCTCACCGAAGACAATATTAAAGACACCCTGCGCGAAGTGCGCATGGCGCTGCTGGAAGCGGACGTTGCGCTGCCGGTGGTTCGTGATTTTATCAACCGCGTCAAAGAGAAAGCGGTTGGTCATGACGTCAACAAGAGCCTGACGCCGGGTCAGGAATTCGTCAAAATCGTACGTGGCGAGCTGGTCGCAGCGATGGGCGAAGAGAACCAGACGCTGAATCTTGCTGCACAGCCGCCGGCCGTGGTGCTGATGGCGGGCCTGCAGGGTGCCGGTAAAACGACCAGCGTCGGTAAGCTCGGCAAGTTCCTGCATGAGAAGCACAAGAAGAAAGTGCTGGTGGTTTCCGCGGACGTCTATCGCCCGGCGGCGATCAAACAGCTGGAAACCCTGGCCGAGCAGGTCGGTGTCGATTTCTTCCCGTCCGATGTGGCTCAGAAGCCGGTTGATATCGTTAACGCTGCGCTAAAAGAAGCGAAGCTGAAATTCTACGACGTGCTGCTGGTGGATACCGCCGGTCGTCTGCACGTTGACGAAGCGATGATGGATGAAATCAAACAGGTGCATGCCGCCATCAATCCGGTGGAAACCCTGTTTGTTGTCGATGCTATGACCGGCCAGGATGCCGCTAACACCGCGAAAGCCTTTAACGAAGCCCTGCCATTAACCGGCGTGGTGCTGACTAAAGTCGACGGCGACGCCCGCGGCGGTGCGGCCCTCTCTATTCGTCATATTACCGGCAAGCCGATCAAGTTCCTCGGTGTCGGTGAGAAAACCGAGGCGCTGGAGCCGTTCCACCCGGATCGTATCGCCTCCCGAATCCTCGGTATGGGCGACGTGCTGTCGTTGATCGAAGATATCGAAAGCAAGGTTGACCGCGCCCAGGCTGAAAAACTCGCCTCCAAGCTGAAGAAAGGCGACGGCTTCGACCTGACCGACTTCCTTGAGCAGCTGCGCCAGATGAAAAACATGGGCGGCATGGCAAGCCTGATGGGCAAGCTGCCGGGCATGGGCCAGATCCCTGATAACGTCAAATCCCAGATGGATGACAAAGTGCTGGTGCGGATGGAAGCGATCATCAACTCGATGACGCTGAAAGAGCGCGCGAAGCCTGAAATCATCAAAGGCTCCCGCAAACGCCGTATTGCTGCAGGCTGCGGGATGCAGGTGCAGGACGTTAACCGTCTCCTGAAGCAGTTCGACGACATGCAGCGCATGATGAAGAAAATGAAGAAGGGCGGAATGGCCAAAATGATGCGTGGTATGAAAGGTATGATGCCTCCCGGCTTCCCCGGTAGATAATAATCGGGCTACCTTATTTGCCATTTTGATGCCGGGGTGTGCTCGAAATGCTCACGTACCGGTGTACGCTCCGCTTTCTGCGCGCACGCCGACACCAAACTGGCTGCAACGCCTACGCCCTGGCTTTGTGCGGCAAAAAGCACATGTTGATTGCTTTTTGCCTAAAAATGAGTAAAATTTTCGGGCTTTTAATATGACACCAGGCTCCGTTCCTCGATGGGGCCCGGTGTTTTATTCACACAAGAGGATGTTATGGTAACTATTCGTTTAGCTCGTCACGGCGCTAAAAAGCGTCCGTTCTACCAGGTAGTCGTAACTGACAGCCGCAATGCACGTAACGGTCGCTTCATCGAGCGCGTTGGTTTCTTCAACCCGATCGCTAGCGGTCAGGAAGAAGGCACCCGCCTGGATCTGGATCGTATTGCACACTGGGTTGGCCAGGGCGCAACTATCTCCGATCGCGTTTCCGCGCTGATCAAAGAAGTAAAAAAAGCAGCTTAATCTGTCACGGTGGTCATGATGAGCAAGCAACTCGCCGCACAAGTTCCCGTTGAGCCGATTGTTCTCGGCAAAATAGGTTCTTCCTACGGGATTCGTGGTTGGCTCAGAGTGTTTTCTTCCACCGAGCATGCCGACAGTATCTTTGACTATCAGCCCTGGTTTATCCAGAAGGCGGGTCAGTGGCAAGCGATTGAGCTGGAAAGCTGGCGCCACCACAATCAGGACATCATCATCAAGCTGAAAGGCATTGAGGATCGTGATGCCGCGAACATCCTGACCAATTGCGAAATTGTCGTGGATTCTTCGCAGCTGCCTCAGCTGGGAGAGGGCGACTACTACTGGAAAGACCTTATTGGTTGCCAGGTGGTCACTTCCGAAGGTTATGGCCTCGGGAAAGTCATCGATATGATGGAAACCGGGTCGAATGACGTTCTCGTCATTAAGGCAAACCTGAAAGATGCGTTCGGTATCAAGGAGCGGCTGGTTCCGTTCCTCGATGGGCAGGTTATCAAGAAAGTCGATCTCGCGACTCGTTCAATCGAGGTAGAGTGGGATCCTGGTTTTTAAACCACCGGATAAACGGTAATACTGCGTTATGTGGATTGGCATAATAAGCCTGTTTCCAGAGATGTTCCGCGCGATTACCGATTACGGGGTAACTGGCCGGGCAGTAAAAAGTGGCCTGCTGAGCATTGAGAGCTGGAGTCCTCGTGATTTCGCTCATGACCGGCACCGTACCGTGGACGAACGTCCTTACGGCGGCGGACCGGGCATGCTAATGATGGTGCAACCCTTGCGGGATGCGATTCATGCAGCAAAAGCCGCGGCTGGTGAAGGCGCAAAGGTGATTTATCTTTCACCTCAGGGACGCAAGCTTGATCAAGCGGGCGTCAGCGAACTGGCAACGAATCAGAAACTGATTCTGGTGTGCGGTCGCTACGAAGGTATCGATGAGCGCGTGATTCAAACCGAAATTGATGAAGAATGGTCAATCGGCGATTACGTTCTCAGCGGTGGTGAGTTACCAGCAATGACGCTGATTGACTCAGTTTCCCGGTTTATTCCGGGCGTACTGGGACATGAAGCATCGGCAACGGAAGATTCCTTTGCTGAAGGGTTGCTGGACTGCCCACACTACACGCGTCCTGAAGTGTTAGAAGGGATGGAAGTACCGCCGGTTTTACTGTCGGGTAACCATGCCGAAATACGTCGCTGGCGTTTGAAGCAGTCGCTGGGCCGAACCTGGCTTAGAAGACCTGAACTTCTGGAAAACCTGGCTCTGACTGAAGAGCAAGTACGGTTGCTGGGCGAGTTCAAAAAAGAGCACGCGCAACAGCAACATAAACATGATGGGCAAGCGTAATCCGCTCCCGAATATCAGTTTACCCAGGATAAGAGATTAAATTATGAGCAACATTATTAAGCAAATTGAACAAGAGCAGATGAAGCAGGACGTACCTTCCTTCCGTCCGGGTGATACCGTGGAAGTGAAAGTATGGGTTGTTGAAGGTTCCAAAAAACGTCTGCAGGCATTCGAGGGCGTGGTTATCGCTATTCGTAACCGCGGTCTGCACTCTGCATTCACTGTTCG
>DATEKR010000364.1:0-3048 GCA_035277345.1 Enterobacteriaceae bacterium | reverse complement strand
TGACGTGATTTAATGACACCAGAGGAGCCGTAATGGCCAGACAATATGTTCATAAAAAAATGAGCACCCGCGCACAGATGCTGTTAACGGGCGCCATCACCATCACGCTGGGTTTCGTTGTGACCATCGGCGTGCTTAGCTGGCAGTCCAGCAGCGTACAGAAATCCTTAGCCGAAAAATACTTACAGCAAATTGCCCAAAGCGAAGCCCTGAAAATTCAGAGCGAGCTGAGCTATGCCCGCGACGTGGCGCATAACCTCGGCCACAGCATGATTGCCCTGCCACCGATCGGGATCACCGACCGCAATGTGGGATATAAAATGCTGGAATCGGCGATGCGCGATAACCCGGATTACCTCTCCGTGTCGGTGACTTTTGAAGAAAACGTCTGGGACGGACGCGATGCGGAATTCGACGGCCAGCCCAATCAGGCCCCGAAAGGCCGTTACGCTTTCTTTGTCGATAGCGATGCGTCCGGGAAATTCAACGTTCATCCGCTGATGTCATACCTGACGCCGGGCCAGGGTGACTACTACCTGGTCCCGCAGAAAACCCGTAAAGACACCCTGATTGAACCCTACAGCTATGCCTATAACGGCGTGCCGACGCTGCTGACTTCCGTGGCGACGCCTATCGTCAGCGAGGGGAAACTCTATGGGGTTGTCACCTCTGATATTTCGCTTGCCTCTCTGCAACAGAAAGTGAACCAGATTAAACCCTGGCAGGGTGGCGGCTATGCGGTGTTGCTCTCCACCGCCGGGAAAGTGATCTCTTATCCGGATAAAAATCTGACCAGCAAGCCGTACCCGGCCGATACCCATAACTTCACCTCCGACGTTGTTGAACAGGCGGATGCAATCCTGGGTGAAGACGCGCTGGTGACCTGGCAGCCGGTTAAAATTGGCAACAGCACCGACAGCTGGTATCTGGGCGTGGTGGCACCGGTCAGTCAGGTGATGGCCGCCGCTAACCGCCAGCTGACCATGGCCATTGTCCTGATGGTTATCAGTATTCTGCTGGTCAGCGCGCTGCTGGGCATCGTCTTTAGCCGTAAAGTGTTGCGACCGATTGGCGGGGAACCGCTGGAAGCGGCAACGATCGCGCTGGCGGTGTCGGACGGCAAGCTGGACAACACCATCAACGTCAAAGCCAACGATCGCCACAGCCTGTTCTTTGCCCTGCACACCATGCAGACCCAGCTGCGGCAGATTGTCGGCCAGATTAAGACGGCCAGTGACTCCGTACGTCAGGGCGCCGGGGAGATTGTCAGCGGTAACATTAACCTCGCCTCACGCACCGAACAGCAGGCGGCGGCGCTGGAGCAGACGGCGGCCAGTATGGAGCAGTTTACCGCGACGGTGAAACACAACGCCGAGAATGCGCATAACGCCACCGCCCTGACGGAAAACGCCACGCAAATCGCCAGCCGCGGTGAAATGCTGGTGGGTCAGGTGGTGCAGACCATGGCGCAGATCGATGACAGCGCGAAGAAAATTGGCGATATCACGGCGATTATCAACAGCATTGCCTTCCAGACCAATATCCTGGCGCTTAACGCGGCGGTGGAAGCCGCCCGCGCTGGTGAACAGGGGCGTGGATTTGCAGTGGTTGCCTCGGAAGTCCGTAATCTGGCCCAGCGAAGCGCCGACGCGGTGAAAGAGATCGGCGCGCTGATAGCAGAATCCAGCCAGCGCGTAGAGAACGGTGTTCAACTGGTGAACGACGCGGGCAAAACCATGCAGGAGATGACTCAGGCGGTCAACTCCGTCCAGACCATTATCGGCGAGATTGTGAGCGCCTCTGATGAGCAGGCCAAGGGTATCAGCCAGGTCACTATCGCGGTGAACGAGATGGATGGCGTGACGCAGCAGAACGCCGCTCTGGTTCAGCAGATGGCCGCCGCCGCGACCTCCCTGGAAGATCAGGCCCAGCAGCTGGCGCAGAGCGTGCAGCAGTTCAGCCTGGAAGAGGAGCGCGGATAACGTTGTGTTGTGGACGCCTGCCGTTCGGGGCGTCTTTTTTACTATCGCAGTTCATTGGCCCGACGGTAGCGTCCCTGATAGTCGAAGACTTTTTCACGGACCTGCCAGTACGGGCCTTTTTTTCGCGCCACCACAAAGTCAGGATGACGCAGCAGCGCCTGCTGAGCCGGAATATCGGCGGCGGTGATCCAGCGCAGAGGCACGCCCGGCGTGCGGGTATGCGGGCGGATAAACAGCTGCTCAAAGGCGGTCCGCTGGGCCGGGGTCTGCAGACGGAAGCGCTCACTCACGTCGGTACCGTCCTCATCGTAATAAGTAATTTTTAACCATTCGCCTTTTTCGTCCGCCCCCGGCTGCAGCGCCATGCCGGAACAGCGAAGCACCAGCGCGTCTTTCAGCTTCAGCGCGGCTTTGAGCATGTCGTCCGGGTCGACCAGCACCGTGTCGCATTCCCGGCAGCGACGGGCGGCAATATCGTTCTCCGCGTTGCACTGCGGGCAGTTTTTAAAGCGGAAGCGGAAATCGCACTGTTCGCGATGGCCGTCGTCATCTTCAAACCAGCCCTGGCAGCGCCGGCCAAAATGTTCAATCAGCGTGCCGTCAGCGGTGGTTTTGCCCCAGAAGGTGTTAGCGAATCCGCAGGCGGGACAAAAGACCTGAACCGGCACGTTGTCACTTTTGCCTTTCGGCGCGCCCACTTCCGGCGCGTAAAGATCGTGTGGGTTCCCGGCGTAGTCCAGGATCAGGCAGTCGGTTTTCCCCGGCGCCAGGCGCAGCCCGCGCCCGACGATCTGCTGATACAGGCTGACCGATTCGGTCGGGCGCAGAATGGCGATCAGGTCGACGTGCGGGGCATCAAAGCCGGTGGTAAGCACGGATACGTTGACCAGATAGCGGAACTGCTGCGCCTTGAAAGCCTCAATCAGCGCGTCACGCTCCGGGCCGGGGGTATCGCCGGTTATGAGCGCGGCATCGTCAGCGGGCAGCAGGCCGGTGATCTCTTTCGCGTGCTCGACGGTGGCGGCGAAAATCATTACCCCTTTGCGTGTCCGGGCGAACTCTTCAA
>DATEKR010000363.1:0-4599 GCA_035277345.1 Enterobacteriaceae bacterium | reverse complement strand
CCATGCTTTTGGTTCAGGGGGCCAGCGGAAGCCGGGATCTGGATTTGTTGATGGAGCAGGCCCTGCCCACGGACGGCTCTTCCTTGCCGGTGGGGACACGCCAGGCGGTCTATATGGAAACCATCGACGGCATGCTCAATTACCGCGATGCGCGTTTTAACCAGTTCAACCTGGTGTTTATCGACCATGCCATCCATACCCTCTCCCACGAGCAGCTGGAGCAGGTGATCGCGCATTCACACACCCAGATTCTGGTGATCTCGCGGGAGCTCTCTTCGGTGCGGGTGGCGAAGAAAATGCTGGATGAAAATCGTCGCCGCAGCCGCGGAGGAAGCGCACCCGAGGCGCGGATCCTGATTTGCCTGAATGAAAGCCATCCCGCGAGCGGCCACGCGCTGAAAAACAGCGATATCGAAGAGTATCTGGAGTGCGACATCGCGGTGGTGAATCCCTGGGGCGGGAAAAACAGCGGGGTAACGTCCGGCTCGGCGCTGTATCACTTCGCCACCTGGCTACTGGGGAAATCAACGTCCCAACAGGCACCGCAGAATAAGCTGCTGTCCCTGTTTCGCCGTCGGGCATCGTAGCGCCTCTGGCCACGTTTGTATTCACTGTGGATGAGTTAAAAATGGATGAGTTAAAAGGTCGCGAAAAATATGGCTAATCCGCAGTTTTTGCTCCTGCTGCGCGAGCAAGTTTTGAAAAATGTAGACCTTGAGCGTATTGACGTTCTGAAGACCGACCGTGAGGCGCTGGTCCGGGAAATCAACGATGTTCTCCAGCCGCTGGTCACAGGGAGCGGCCAGTATCTGGCAGCCCGCGACAGTCATGAACTCTGCGAGCTGATTGCGGATGAAATCTCCGGATACGGCCCGCTGCGGGAGCTGATGGAGGACGAGACGGTCTCCGACATTCTGGTTAACGGGCCGGATCGCATTTTTGTCGAGCGCTTCGGGCGGCTCGAATTGTCCGACAAGACCTTTGTCAGCGATGTCCAGCTAACCGATATTGCGCGTCGGCTGGTGGCCAGGGTCGGTCGGCGTATCGATGACTCGCAGCCCCTTGTGGATGCGCGTATGCCCGACGGTAGCCGCCTGAACGTGGTGATTTCGCCTGTCTCGCTGGACGGTGCCGCCATCTCGATTCGTAAATTCGGCAAGGGCAAGAAGACGCTGGCGGACCTGATCGAGTTTGGCAGCATGAACGAGATGATGGGCAATTTCCTGGTCATCGCCAGCCGCTGTCGGGTCAATATTATTGTTTCCGGCGGCACCGGGTCGGGGAAAACCACCTTACTGAACGCCATGTCGCAGTATATCGGTGAGGACGAACGGGTGTTAACCCTGGAAGATGCGGCCGAACTGCGGCTCCAGCAGCCGCACGTGGTTCGGCTGGAAACCCGCATGGCCGGTTCTGAGAACCAGGGACAGGTCACCATGCGTAATCTGGTGGTTAACGCTCTGCGTATGCGTCCTGACCGCATTATTGTCGGGGAGTGTCGCGGCGAGGAGGCGTTCGAAATGCTGCAGGCAATGAACACCGGCCACGATGGCTCCATGTCCACGCTGCATGCGAACTCACCTCGCGATGCGATAGCGCGACTGGAAAGTATGGTGATGATGTCCAGTGCGGCGCTGCCTCTGACGGCGATTCGCCGCAATATTGCCTCGGCGGTAAACCTGATTGTTCAGGTTTCCCGCTTGCCGGACGGTTCGCGCAAGGTGATGAACATTACGGAGGTAATGGGGATGGAGGGGGACAATATCGTGCTGCAGGACATTTTCACCTATGCCGCCCAGGCCGAGCGTAATGAGAACGGAAAAATCGTCGGCAGTTTCACCTCGCAGGGATTGTTGCAGCGTTCGGTTATCTACCGTCAGGCGCTGGTACACGAACTGCTTGAGCCGTTAAAACAACTTTTTGGAAGCCGGGAACAATGATCGTCATATTTGCGCTGCTTATTGGCCTGGGCTGTCTGCAGGCGCTGTTCTGGATCGCCCAGCAAAGGCGGACGGTACAATTGCATCGGAGCGAATCTTCGTCAGCGCGCCCCGCACTGCAGCAGTTTATTGCGCGCCACGCGGTGGGGAGAAGGATCAATACGTTTTTGACGGATGTCCGCGCCCATCTGGTTGGCCGTCATCGCCGTGTTCAACTGATACACCTGGCGGTGGTGCTGGTGGTGCAGATCGTGACCGCGTATCTGAACCAGATGTATATCCAGCTCGAACTCTATATCGTGTTGCCGATAGTGTTTCCGCTGACGCTGTATGCGCTCTATCTGCGCAGTAAAAAAGTGATGCGTCAGCAGTTTGAAGCCGCTTTCTCTGAGGCGCTGAATGTGATTAACAGCTCTCTGCGTGCGGGAAACTCGGTGATTCAGGGAATTGAGCAATGTGGTCAAAAACTGACGGGAATTGTGGGTGAGGAGTTCCGTCAGATTGCCCAGCGCCTGGAGATTGGTGAGGACCCCGAAAATGTCTTTATTGACTCATGGGGACGTCTGCCCTATCGGGAATATTACTTCTTTATTATCACTGTGCTGATCAACATGAAGGGCGGCGGGCAGGTCAGGGAAGTCATGGCGCGGCTGGGCGTGATGGTCTCAAATAACCGAATTATGGAACGTAAAAAATATGCCATGACCTCCGAGGCGCGTATGTCGGTAAAAATACTGGCTTTTATTCCGGTGGCTTTTTTTGCGCTGATGAATATTCAGTCGCCAGATAGCGTCGATGTTCTGTTACATCATCCGGTGGGGCAAATACTCTTTTATTACTCGGTAGGAAGTATTCTTTTTGGCCTGCTGGTGGTCTGGATGATGATGAATAAAATATAGGTAAGCTATGCTTTATATTCTATTGCTACTTCTGATGGTAGCCGTGCCCGGGCTTGGCTATCAACTTTATCAGCGTCAGCGTCGTGATAAGCAGCGTAAATTGCTGGAGATGAACTATGCGAAGCAGATAAATTCCGCCCCGCTGAAAGTGGATGCGCCTATGGAACGCATGCTGAAGAAAAATAGCCAGCTGGTCAGGGTAACCGATTTACTTGACCAGAATATTATTTATAAGGCGGGGATCGCCATGGGGCTGAGCCTGGTGCTGTTCTGGATTGACGTCCAGGGGATTTATGCCATGGGTTCGAATATGCTGATGGCGGCGATCTTCGTGATTGTTGCGGCGGTGATCCTGCTGCCCGACAGGATCAAAAGTATGGCGGTCAAACGGCGAATAAAAAGTATCTGTAACGATCTGCCTTTTATTATCGATATGGTGGCGGTTTGTGTGCAGTCGGGTATGACGGTAGAAGCCGCGCTGCGTTATATTTCAGATAATACGCGGGATATTAACCCGGATATTGCCTCGATGCTTGACCGTACCATGCTTAAAAATGAAGTGAGCGGTATTGTGGCGGCGCTGGAGCAGCTATATGAAGATATTCCGGCTAATGAAGTCCGGATGTTCTGTTCGACGCTGCAACAAAGTATTAAATATGGTTCATCTGTTTACCAGGTGCTGGTCGATCTCTCGAAAGAGATCCGCGATATCCAGCTACTGGCCGTCGAGGAGAAGGTTGCCAGCCTGTCAGCAAGAATGACGGTACCGATGATCGCTTTTATCATGTTTCCACTGCTGCTTATTGTTGCGGGGCCAGGAATCATAGGGATGATGTCAACATGGGGAAATTAATATATCTGGTCGGGCTGCTTTCACTCTGTCTTATTGCGGGCTGTCAGCGCTCCGCGTTTGATGAACGAAGTGTGGATCAGCGGCAAAAAGAGTATCTGCTGTCGAAGGTCAATAATTATCAGGGGTTGATCTCACTGTACCGCGAGAAACTCAGTCAGAACGATAAGCGGGATACCCGTTATCGCTTAGCCGAACTCTATTATCAGGTTGAGGATTATGAATCTTCACGTCACTACCTGAAGCCACTGCTGGATAATTCCCGGGAGGAGAAAGGATGGCTGCTGGAGAGTAAAAACCTGCTGGAAACAGGCAAGACGGAGGAAGCGCTGGCGGCGCTTGAGCAGGTGCAGTCTCTGGCGCCGGAGAGCGGAGAGGCGTGGAATTTACGCGGGGTGCTGCTGGCGCAATCGGGAGACTTCCCGCAGGCAGAGCAGGCCTTTGGCGAGGCGCGACTGCGCTTTGTCGATGACAACATCGTGCTGAACAACCTGGCGATGCTGGCGATTATGCAGGAAAACTATATGGCCGCCAGAGACTACCTGATGCCGCTCTATGCGCGGGGAAATATCAGCCAGAAGATGCTGCACAATCTGGTCTTTGTGCTGGTGAAGCTGCAGGATTTTCAGGGGGCGGAAGAGATCCTACGCCAGGAAAAGATGGTGGACGACCGCGACGGGCTGCTGGAGTCTCTTGCCCGGATTAAGCCGCGCCCACCGCAGCAACTTCGCACCCGGGCAACAGGGGAAGCGACGCCCGCGCCTCTTAACCTCGTGAGGGCGGTAGCAGAATCTCGCCCGGTGCTGGCACCGACGCCCGTCACCGAGCAGGCTTCGCTGTCGGTGACGGGAAATTTACGTGAGATTAGCGTGATACGCGCCGGGCAACATACCGCCTATTTCCGTATTGC
>DATEKR010000362.1:0-8799 GCA_035277345.1 Enterobacteriaceae bacterium | reverse complement strand
GGTCTTCAGCTTATTGACAGGCATACCCGCCATATCGGCCAGCTGCGCTATCTCTACCGGGTTGTTCAGTCGAACACGCGCCAGTGCACGGCTTTCGTCTGTGGTTGGCAGACTGACGCCGTAGCGTTTGCTGTTTTTGAGAATGTCACTCAACGCCAGCAGTTTAGGCACGTAGATCTTCGTTTCCTGCGGCAGTGAAAGCGACCAGAAGTCCGTGGGTTTACCCCGCGCCTTATTGGCTTTCATTGCCTTCATTACCCGACCTTCTCCGCTGTTATAGGCGGCGACCGTTAATAACCAGTCACCGTCAAACATACGGTTCAGACGCTGCATCATGTCAAGTGCTGCCGTGGTAGAGGCAACAACATCACGACGCGCATCGTAGCTGCGGGTCTGTTTCAAACCATAATTTCGCCCTGTGCTCGGTATGATCTGCCAGATGCCTGCGGCATTGGCACCAGACGTTGCGTGCGGGTTAAAAGCGCTCTCCACTATGGGTAGTAGTACCAGTTCCATGGGCATGTTACGTTTTTTAACTTGCCCTGCTATCCAGTACATATACGGCTCTGCCCGTAAAGTTACATCGTGGAGATAGCTCTTATTACTCAAATACTTCTGTTTCTGTTCGCGAATCCGGGTATTTTCCGGAATTCCCATCTTTAGCTCGCCACCTATGAAAGCCCATAAGTCCTGTTCTTGCGCGAGGGATGTTCCATCGTCCATCCAGCGTGCCTGACTTATAAACTTTCCTGCTTCCCCTTGACCAGCTGCAGAAAGGCTCTGTGCGTGCTGCTTAACGTTGCCATCATTTGATGCCTGGCAACCCACCAGCAGGACAGAGGCGAATAATATCGCTTTTGCCTTCATGTGTGTGTCAAATTTTAGTTGCTTAAAAGACGAGCAATGATAACGGCGAAGTCTGGCGATGACAAGTAAGAATTGTCAGAAGTTGTCTTTCTTTGCCCGTAACCAGGCAAAACGCTCTTCAGGTTGTTGCAAATTTGTTTCTTTACTTATTTCTTTAATTAAATCAGCATCATCCGTGCGTAGAAATATATTTATTTGCCGCTCAGTTTTCAGATTTGTGGGGAGTGTCATTTGGTTTTTTGCGCGTAACTCATTAACTTTTCGATAAAAATCGCTAATGTGCCGATCGTGCGGCAGAAGGCTCTGAGAAAACTTCATATTTGCTAATGTATACTCATGCGCGCAACAAATCAGCGTATCCTCCGGAAGTGCATTAATCTTCTGGAAGGATTGGTACATCTGCGTTGCCGTACCTTCGAACAGGCGTCCACAGCCGCCGGCGAACATCGTGTCCCCGCAGAAAAGATAAGGAAAGCTGAAGAAACAGATATGTCCTAAAGTGTGTCCCGGCGTGCTGAATACGCTAAGCGTCAGGCCCATTTCGCAGACATTTTCACCGTCTTTAACACAGTGGGTGATGTCTTTATCGCGGGTCTCTTCCGGTCCGTACACCCGTAGTTCGGGGAAGTGTTCACGTAACGTACTGACGCCGCCAACATGGTCATTGTGATGATGGGTAAGCAGAATGGCCTGCGGCTGCCAGCCATTTTCAGCTATGGCTTTCAGTACCGGGGCCGCTTCGCCGGGGTCGACAATCAGGCAGCGTCCGTCATCATCGCTCAGCACCCAGATGTAGTTATCCTGAAATGCGGGAATACTGTTAAGATTCATAAATTACCTCTCAAAGCGGACGGTTGTGATGAAACCAGCAAGGAAATCTGAGATTGTCGCGGCACCTGAAAGCTGGGCCGGGATCCCCAGAGGGGAGTATTATCGCGAAGCGCTGGAGCAGCAACTCAAACCCTGGTTTGCCAAAATGTACGGTTTTCACCTGCTTAAAATTGGCAACCTCAGCGCGGAAATCAATTCTGAAGCCTGCGCAATCTCACATCAGGTGAATGTGTCACAGCAGGGAAGCCCTGTACAGGTTCAGGCCGACCCGTTGCAGTTGCCGTTTGCAGAAAAGTCGGTGGATGCCTGCCTTCTCGCTCATACGCTGCCCTGGTGTTCCGATCCCCATCGCCTGCTACGGGAAGCGGATCGGGTACTGATTGACGACGGCTGGCTGGTGATCAGCGGGTTTAACCCGATAAGCCTGCTGGGAGTCCGCAAACTGGTGCCTCTGCTACGCAACAGGCCACCCGCCAGTAGCCGTATGTTTACCCTTATGCGTCAGATGGACTGGCTATCGCTGCTGAACTTTGAGGTTCTGCACTACGGGCGCTTTCATGTGCTGCCCTGGACAAAGCAGGGCGGAAAAATGCTCAGTACGCATCTTCCTGCGCTGGGCTGCCTGCAGGTGATTGTTGCCCGTAAGCGGACCATCCCGCTAACCCTCAACCCAATGAAGCAGCGGAAGAGCAAACCTCCGCTGCGATCTGCCGTCGGGGCTACGCGGCAGTATCGCCATCGTCAGGATGAGTAATAAAGAGAGGGCGGGCTACTCGGGCTTATAGCCGACATCATCCTGGGTTGGATTGCCCGCTGCGGCACGCGCCAGTTCATCACAGCGTTCGTTCTCAGGGTGCCCGGCATGTCCTTTGACCCATTCCCAGCGAATCTGATGGTGGCTCAGGGCGCTATCCAGCCGCTGCCACAGATCAACATTCTTCACCGGTTTTTTCTCTGCCGTTTTCCAGCCGCGTTTTTTCCAGTTGTGGATCCACTGGGTGATCCCCTGACGCACATACTGGCTGTCGGTGCTGATCACGATGTCGCACGGCTCTTTCAATGCCTCAAGTGAGACAATGGCTGCCATCAGCTCCATACGATTATTAGTGGTGAGTCGATAGCCGCCGCTAAAGCTTTTCTCATGCTGTTGATAGCGTAGAATTGCACCATAACCGCCTGGCCCCGGATTACCGAGGCAAGATCCGTCGGTGAAAATCTCTACCTGTTTGCGCATCTCTGGTAGACTTCCTGTGTTAAAAACGACAAGTCTGACACAAATGACCGCTATGAGCACTGCAATTACACGACAGATCGTCCTCGATACTGAAACCACCGGTATGAATCAGATCGGTGCCCACTATGAAGGGCACAAGATCATCGAAATCGGTGCCGTTGAAGTGATCAACCGCCGTCTGACCGGGAATAACTTCCACGTCTACCTGAAGCCTGACCGGCTGGTGGATCCGGAAGCCTTTGGCGTTCACGGTATCGCCGATGAGTTCCTGCTGGATAAGCCCACCTTTGCCGACGTCGCCGACGAGTTTATCGACTACATTCGCGGTGCCGAGCTGGTCATCCATAACGCGTCGTTCGATATCGGCTTTATGGACTATGAGTTCGGCAAGCTTAACCGCGGGATCCCGAAAACGGATACCTTCTGTAAAGTGACCGATAGCCTGGCGATGGCGCGCCGAATGTTCCCGGGCAAGCGCAACAGCCTTGATGCACTGTGCTCACGTTATGAAATAGATAACTCTAAGCGAACGCTGCACGGGGCGCTGCTCGACTCCCAAATTCTGGCGGATGTCTTCCTGCTGATGACCGGCGGTCAAACGTCGATGGCATTCTCAATGGAAGGTGAGAGCCAGCAGCAGCAGGGCGAGGCTGAGATCCAGCGGATTGTTCGCCAGGCCAGTAAGCTACGGGTGGTATTAGCCAGTGATGAAGAGCTGGTCGCCCATGAAACACGCCTCGATCTGGTGCAAAAGAAGGGCGGAAGCTGCCTCTGGCGGGCCTGACGGCACGCAAAAGGCATGAAAACGGCCATTCGGGTTGTTTTTCCAGCAAACGATTAAAAGTGAAAGAAAAATCGTTGACGAAAATCGAGGTGAACCGTACTATTCGCCTCGTTCCCTGCAAGGGAACAGTGGAGCGGTAGTTCAGTCGGTTAGAATACCTGCCTGTCACGCAGGGGGTCGCGGGTTCGAGTCCCGTCCGTTCCGCCACTATTCAGAAAGCCTGATTCAGCAATGAATCAGGCTTTTGTCGTTTAATCCCTTCACGCTTTATTTGTCTGTGTTATTCATCCGGTATATAACGTTTTCTGCTGGCAGCCGTGCTGGCACACTCATAGTGGCCTTTTTTTGACGTTGATGCCTCGGGAGAATACTTTAAGGATGAATAATGACGCTCTATGACATAAAGCCACGCTTTCAGGATCTGCTCAGGCCGCTGGTCAAACGCCTGTGGTCGTGGGGCATCACTGCCAACCAGGTCACCTGCACGGCGATGCTGCTGTCTATTGCCTGTGGCGCAGTGCTTGCCTGGTTTCCGCATCCTGAACTCTTTCTGATCCTGCCTTTCTTCCTGTTCCTGCGGATGGCGCTGAATGCTATCGACGGGATGCTGGCACGCGAATTCAATCAAAAAACACCCCTGGGTGCGATACTCAATGAGGTGGGCGATCTGGTTTCTGATGCCGCCCTCTATCTCGCATTTGCCATGCTGCCGGGCGTTTCCGCCTGGCTGGTGGTCGGCACGGTGCTGCTGGCCTGGCTGACCGAGTTTTGCGGTATTATCGCCCAGACCCTTAACGGGCAGCGGGACTACAAAGGGCCGCTGGGGAAAAGCGATAGGGCGCTGCTGTTTGGCGCTCTTGGGCTGGCCATCGCGCTCTGGGATAGCGCACTGGCCTACGGCAACGCCGTATTCTGGCTGGCGGCTGCGCTGTCAGTCTGGACCTGTATTAACCGCTGCCGTGCCGCCACTGGCACGCCAACAAGATAATTCACTATCAGGGAGAGAGAGATGATCGCGCAAAACCGACCATGTGATGAGGCTATATTTACCGCCAGCGATGGAACCGAACTGTTCTTTCGTCGCTGGACCGCGACGGAAACCGCAGCGCCGCGTGTGATTGTGATGTTCCATCGCGGGCATGAGCACTCCGGGCGTATGCAGCATGTTGTGGATGAACTGCTGCTGCCGGATACCGCTTTTTATGCCTGGGATGCGCGTGGCCACGGCCGTTCGCCGGGGGATCGCGGCTACAGCCCGAGCCTGGCGCGTTCCGTACAGGATGTGGATGAGTTTATTCAGTTTGTCGCCCGCGATGCCGGCGTGCAGATCGGCGATATTATGGTGATTGCCCAGAGCGTAGGTGCCGTGCTGGTTTCCACCTGGGTCCATGATTACGCCCCGAAAATTCGCGGTATGATCCTGGCCTCCCCGGCCTTTAAAGTGAAGCTGTATGTGCCCTTTGCCCGTCCGGGCCTGGCGTTGATGAAGCGGCTGCGCGGTCTGTTTTACGTTAATTCCTACGTGAAAGGGAAATACCTGACCCACGATCCTGAGCGTATTGCCAGTTTTGAGCAGGACACGCTTATCGCCCGGCCGATTGCCGTCAATATCCTGCTGGATCTCTATCGTAGCGCAGAGCGCATTGTCGCCGACGCGCAGGCGATTACCGTTCCGACGCAGCTGCTGATCTCCGGGAGTGACTTTGTTGTCCACCATAAGCTGCAAAAACAGTTCTATCGTGGTTTACGCAGCCCGATAAAAGAGCAGCATATTCTTCCCGGTTTCTACCATGACACCCTGGGAGAGAAAGACCGGCATCTGGCTTTCGACAAGATGCGCGCTTTTATCGACAGACTCTATGCGCAACCCGTGCAGCATTTTGATTATGCCGAAGAAGATCGCTTTAGTCCCGGAGCGGATGCGTATCGTGAGCTGCTGGCACCGCCGCCGCGAAACTCGCCTGAAGGCATCAGCTACCGTCTGCTGCGCTACGGAATGGCGACGCTGGGTCAAAAATCCGCAGGCGTCCGTCTGGGCTTTGAGACCGGTTTTGATTCAGGCAGTACGCTGGATTATGTCTACCGCAATGAACCGCAGGGGGAGGGCCGCATCGGGCGCTTCTTCGATAAGGTCTATCTGAACAGTATTGGCTGGAAAGGTATACGCGTTCGCAAAACAAACCTGCAGAAAACCATTCTCGATGCCGTCGCGCAGCTACGTGCGCAGCAGATGCCGGTTCGCGTGGTGGATATCGCCGCCGGTCATGGCCGCTACGTGCTGGATGCGCTGGAGGGTGTGGCGGATATCGAACAAATCCTGCTGCGTGATTACAGCGAGCTTAACGTCAGCCAGGGGCAGCAGCGTATTGAAGAGCGAGGCCTGCAGCAGCTTGCGCGCTTTGAGCAGGGTAACGCCTTTGATTATGACTCGCTGGCCTCGCTCAATCCGGCCCCAACCCTGGGCATTGTTTCCGGTCTTTATGAGCTGTTCCCCGGCAACAGGGATATTAAAGCTTCGCTTGCCGGACTGGCTGCGGCTATTCCTCCCGGCGGCATCCTGGTCTACACCGGGCAGCCGTGGCACCCGCAGCTGAAGACCATCGCCTGGAGTCTGACGAGTCATCAGAATAACGCGCCCTGGGTGATGCGGGTGCGCACCCAGGGAGAAATGGATGCGCTGGTCGAAGAGGCTGGTTTTGAGAAGCAGACTCAGCTTATCGATGAGTACGGCATCTTTACCGTGTCTCTGGCGGTGAGACGTGTGAATGACCACTAATGTGTTTATACCCGGCGCGCCAGGTCTCTGGAAGCGGGCCGTGCTCTGGCTGCTGTTGCTGGCTCCGCTGTTTTTTATCAGCTACGGGCAGGTAAACCACTTCACGGCCACGCGGGCGGATGTCCAGAGCGTGGTTTTCGCCTGGGAGCATCGGATCCCCTTTATTCCCTGGACCATTATTCCGTACTGGAGTATCGACCTTCTGTACGGTATTTCCCTGCTTGTCTGTACCTCGCGCCGGGAGCTTGACCGTCATGCGCTGCGGCTGGTGGCGGCATCGCTGGTGGCCTGCGTTGGTTTTCTGCTTTTCCCGCTGCAGTTTACCTTCCAGCGCCCTGAAACCAGCGGGGTAGCCGGACTGCTGTTTCGCCAGCTGGAGCAGTTCGATCTGCCCTACAACCAGGCCCCGTCGCTGCATATTATTCTGGCCTGGCTGCTGTGGCTGCGCTTCCGGGCGCACTTGTCGGCAGGGTGGCGCAACGTCTCGACCGCCTGGTTTGTACTGATCGGCCTGTCGGTGCTCACCACCTGGCAGCACCATGTGATTGATGTCTACAGCGGGCTGATTGTCGGCGTGATCATCAGCTATCTGCTGCCCATTAGCTGGCAAGGTCGGGGACGGGGCCTTCGTCCTCCGCACTATGGGCTGGCGAAGCGCTATGGCCTGGGCGGGCTGCTCTTTTTTGTCGCAGGCCTCTTTCTGCCCTATGGCTACCTGCTGTTCTGGCCCGCGCTGGCGATGGCGATCGTCGCCTGCGGCTACCTTGGGCTAAGGGAAGCTGTCTGGCAAAAAGACAGCACAGGGCACATCTCGCTCTCTGCATGGATACTCCTTCTGCCGGTGATAGTGGGCGCTCACCTTTCTCGCCGCTATTTCTGTCGTCGTTTATCTCCGGTCAGCGAAATCAGCGAGGGTGTCGCTATCGGCTACTGGCCCGTCAGCATCGTGACTCAGGCATCGGTGCTGGACCTGACGGCGGAATTTAACGCCAGTCCGGCCGTGAAGGGGCGACCCGGCCTCTGTTATCCGCTGCTGGATCTTACCGTGCCCGATCGCCAGCAGTTACAGGAGGCGGTGGAGACACTCCGGCATCTGCATCTCCAGCATGGCTCCGTGCTGGTGCACTGTGCGCTGGGGCTATCCCGGAGTGCGCTGGTGGTGGCAGCCTGGCTGATGACAGCGAAGGGATTAACGGCGGCTCAGGCGGTCGACACCCTGCGCGCTCGCCGCCCGGAAATCGTTCTCTCAGCCGCACATATTGCACTACTGGAGGCGCTCCCGTGAACGAGACGGAAATGACCAATCGGATTATGCAGATACACTGTGCGGCATGGCGTTACTTTGCGGCCCTGAGCCTGCCCGCGTTAGTGCTGATGCTGTGGCTGCCGTTAAGCTTTTTCAGCCTGGCGACAGCCGTAGTGTTCCTGGTGCTGCACTATTTTTGCTGGCGTTTGTGGCTGGATGAACGCCTTTTCGCCCTGCTGATCGACAGTGACGATCCCGCGCTGTTCGATTGTGGGCTACAGCGGGTATGGCCCGGGAAAAACGCAGCGCCGCGATCCTGGGGATCACGCTGGCAGGGGACACGCACGCTGTTTTTCCGCGCCGGTGGCGCTTTGCTCCTGCTGTGGCTGCTGTCATTAGCGGCCTTACTGAACGCGCTGTGGTAAGCCCGCCGGAACTTACCCCAGCGTAAAGGGATCGGCATCCTGCTGCGCGGGAAATTTCTCCCGGTACTCGCGCAGGGCGCTCATCGACAGATCTGCATCGATGCGCGTGGCCAGATGCGGCTCGGCGGTGGCGAGGATCTCGCCCTGAGGGCTGATAATCCGGCTGTCACCGCGATAGTGATGCCCGTTGCCATCGGTGCCGACGCGGTTGCATCCGGCGACGTAGGCCAGGTTCTCAATGGCACGCGCAACCAGTAAAGACTGCCAGTGCAGGGAGCGTGGAGCAGGCCAGTTTGCAACGTACAGGGCCAGGTCGTAATCGTCGCGGTTGCGTGACCACACCGGGAAACGCAGGTCGTAGCAGACCAGCGGCAGAATGCGCCAGCCGCGCCACTCAAAGACCACGCGGGTATTCCCGGCTTCGTAGTGGTGGTGCTCGTCAGCCATACGGAACAGATGCCGCTTGTCGTAGAAGTGGACGTTGCCTTCCGGTTCGACCAGCAGAAAACGATTTACCGGACCGCGTTCACTTTGCAGCGCCGCGCTACCGGCAATCAGCGCGCCGGTTTCCTGCGCTTTAGTCTGCATCCAGGCCACGACCTCTTCCTGCGGCAGGGACTGCACCGCCGCTTCCAT
>DATEKR010000361.1:0-13407 GCA_035277345.1 Enterobacteriaceae bacterium | reverse complement strand
GAGGTCAATCGCCTGAAAGGTATCGTGCGTGGTGGGCAGTTCCACGTTGGCGCGCACCGCTGGCCGCTCGGCTATACGCCGTCATATCAGGGACCGGTGGATCTGTTCCTGCGTCCGTGGGAAGTGGATATCAGCCGCCGTACCAGCCTCGATGCGCCGCTGCCGGTGCAGGTACTGGAGGCCAGTCCGAAGGGGCACTACACCCATCTGGTGGTGCAGCCGCTTGGCTGGTATGAGGAACCCATCAACGTGGTATTCCGTGATGATAACGTTCCCCAGCGCGGCGAGCGGCTGTTTGTTGGCCTGCAGAATGCCCGGCTGTATAACGGCACCGTGCGGATTGAATCCCCTGAGGAGCTTGCCCTCGCCGAGTCGGCCTGATAGCTTTAGCTGACGAGGTTTACGCCGGGTGGCCCTGAGCTGACCCGGCCGACAAAATAATAGAGTCTGTAGGCCCGGTAAGCGACACGCGACCGGGCTTTTTTATTGGATTAAAACGTGCACACACTCGAACACACCATTGGTAATACCCCGCTGGTCAAACTTCAGCGTCTGTCGCCGGACAACGGCAGTGAAATCTGGGTCAAGCTGGAAGGCAATAACCCGGCCGGGTCGGTCAAAGACCGGGCCGCGCTGTCGATGATCCTGCAGGCGGAAAAACGCGGTGAAATTACACCGGGCGACACGCTGATCGAAGCCACCAGCGGCAATACCGGCATCGCGCTGGCGATGATTGCGGCGATGAAAGGTTACCGCATGAAGCTGCTGATGCCGGACAATATGAGCCAGGAGCGCCGGGCGGCCATGCGCGCCTACGGGGCCGAGCTGGTGCTGGTCAGCAAAGAGCAGGGCGGTATGGAGGGTGCACGCGATCTGGCCCTCGCCATGGCTGCACGCGGTGAAGGCCGGGTACTGGATCAGTTTAATAACCCCGACAACCCGCTGGCGCACTACACCACCACCGGGCCTGAAATCTGGCAGCAGACGCAGGGTAAGATCACCCATTTTGTCTCCAGCATGGGGACGACCGGCACCATTACCGGGGTTTCACGTTTTCTGCGCGAGCAGAGCCGCCCGGTAACCATTGTTGGCCTGCAGCCGGAAGAGGGGAGCAATATTCCGGGGATCCGCCGCTGGTCGCCGGACTATCTGCCGGGCATTTTCGACGCGTCTCTGGTTGATAAGGTGCTGGATATCCATCAGCGCGAGGCGGAAAATACCATGCGCGATCTGGCGGTGCGGGAAGGTATTTTCTGCGGCGTCAGTTCCGGCGGTGCAGTGGCCGGTGCGCTGCGCGTGGCGTGGGATAACCCCGGTGCGGTGGTGGTAGCGATTATTTGCGATCGCGGCGACCGCTACCTCTCAACCGGCGTGTTTGGCGAAGAGAGTTACAGTCAGGGAGCGGGGATCTAACCCGGTAAGGAGTGCACGATGGAGATGATCCTGTTCAGGGATAAAACCCGGGCGCAGCAGACCGATATTGTTGCCGTCCAGTCGCAGGTGGTTTACGGCAGCGTCGGTAACAGCATTGCCGTGCCGGCAATCCGCCAGCATCAGCTTAACGTCAGCGCCGTGCCGACGGTGCTGTTCAGCAATACCCCGCATTACGATACCTTTTACGGCGGTGTGATCCCGGATGAGTGGTTTAACGGCTATCTGCGGGCGCTTTCGGAGCGTGATGCGCTGCGCCAGCTAAAAGCGGTTACCGCGGGCTATATGGGCAGCGCCAGTCAGATTGCCCTGCTTGCGCAGTGGCTGACGTCTCTGCGGGAAAGCCACCCGGACCTGCTGATTCTGGTCGACCCGGTGATTGGCGATACGGACAGCGGCGTGTACGTGAAGCCTGAGATCCCGGAGGCTTACCGCCAGCATCTGCTGCCGCTGGCGCAGGGGATCACGCCCAACGTCTTTGAGCTGGAAGTGATCAGCGGTCGCCCCTGTCGTGACCTGCAAAGCGCAATTGACGCGGCCCGTGGACTGCTGTCTGCGACCCTGAAGTGGGTCGCTATTACCAGCGCGCCGGTCGCGGGTGATGATGACAGTATTCACGTGGTGCTGGTCACGACGGACGGCGTAGAGATTAGCGCCCATCCGCGCATTGAAACGGATTTAAAGGGCACGGGCGATCTGTTCTGCGCCGAGCTGGTCAGCGCCCTGGTACGGTCAATTCCACTAGATCAGGCGGTACGTCGTGCGGGAGACCGGGTGGCTGAGGTGATGCAGCATACGCTGGCGAAAGGCTACGATGAGCTGATTTTGCCGCCACGCTGAAAACAAAAATGGCGCCCGAAGGCGCCATTTTTTATGCGGCAAGAAGGACTACTTCTTGATGCGGATAACCGGGGTTTCACCCACGGTAACGCTGCCGGACAGTTTGATCAGTTCTTTGATCTCGTCCATGTTGGAGATAACAACCGGCGTCAGCGTGGATTTTGCTTTCTCTTCCAGCAGGCCCAGGTCAAATTCGATTACCGGGTCGCCCACTTTCACGCGCTGGCCTTCTTCAGCGATACGCTTGAAGCCTTCGCCTTTCAGTTCAACCGTGTCGATACCGAAGTGGACAAACAGCTCGATGCCGCTGTCAGATTCGATAGAAAACGCGTGGTTGGTTTCGAAGATTTTGCCAATGGTACCATCAACCGGTGCAACCATTTTGTTACCGGTCGGTTTGATGGCGATACCGTCACCAACGATTTTTTCCGCGAATACGACATCCGGCACGTCTTCGATATTGACGATCTCGCCAGAAAGCGGAGCAATAATCTCAATAGTTCCGGTGTCTTTCTTGTCATCAGAAACCAGAGATTTCAGTTTATCGAACAAACCCATGATCTTCTCCTAAGCAGTAATTTGGGCCGCATCTGGTGGATTAGCAGATTGTTTTTTCTTCAATGAACTTGTTAACCAGCGTCATTAACTCGTCCGTTGTCGGTTGAGCAAGAGCCTGCTCTGCTAAAACCTTCGCATCTTCGAAGTTCGTGTTACGGATAATCTTCTTAATGCGCGGAATAGAAATGGCGCTCATAGAGAACTCGTCCAGACCCATTCCCAGCAACAGAAGTGTAGCACGTTCATCGCCTGCAAGCTCACCACACATACCGGTCCATTTACCTTCGGCATGAGATGCATCAATAACTTGCTTGATCAGGTTCAGTACGGATGGCGACATCGGCTGGTAAAGATGGGAGATCATATCATTACCACGGTCAACCGCCAGGGTGTACTGCGTTAAATCATTGGTGCCGATACTAAAGAAATCAACTTCTTTAGCCAGATGACGGGCGATAACCGCTGCGGCCGGTGTTTCCACCATTACGCCGACTTCGATCGTCTCGTCAAAGGCTTTACCTTCGTCACGCAGTTCCTGTTTGTAATTCTCGATCTCGGCTTTCAGTGCACGCACTTCTTCAACGGAGATGATCATCGGGAACATAATGCGCAGTTTGCCGAAAGCGGAGGCGCGCAGGATGGCGCGAACCTGATCGCGCAGGATCTCTTTACGATCCATCGCGATACGCACAGCGCGCCAGCCGAGGAACGGGTTCTCTTCTTTCGGGAAGTTCATGTACGGCAGCTCTTTGTCGCCGCCGATGTCCATGGTACGCACGATAACGGCCTGGGAGCCACAGGCTTCCGCCACGGCTTTGTAGGCGGCAAACTGCTCTTCTTCCGTTGGCAGAGAGTCGCGGTCCATAAACAGGAATTCGGTACGGTACAGGCCAACGCCTTCGGCACCGTTACGCTCGGCGCCCGCGACGTCGCGCACGGTACCAATGTTGGCGCAAACTTCAACCTGGTGGCCATCAAGGGTGATTGCCGGCAGGTCTTTCAGCTTAGCCAGTTCGGTTTTCTCTTCCGCAACCTGAGCCTGCACGCTGCGCAGGGTTTCGATTTCGTCGTTGGTCGGGTTGATATAAACCAGGTTGTTAACGGCATCGAGGATCAGATAGTCGTCGTTTTTCACCTGAGAGGTGATGCTACCGGTGCCCACGATGGCGGGCAGTTCCAGGGAACGCGCCATGATGGAGGTGTGCGAAGTACGGCCACCGATATCGGTAATAAAGCCCAGAACCTTTTTCAGATTCAGCTGCGCGGTTTCTGACGGCGTCAGGTCAGCGGCAACCAGAATGACTTCGTCCTTGATGGAGCTCAGGTCGATAATAGCCAGGCCGAGGATGTTGCGTAGCAGACGCTTACCGATATCGCGAACGTCAGCCGCACGCTCTTTCAGGTATTCGTCGTCAAGCTCTTCCAGCGCGGTCGCCTGACCTTCGATAACTTCATGCGCTGCCGCATCGGCAGTCATGCTCTTATCTTTAATCAGGGCTATGATTTCCTGCTCCAGCTCCTCATCTTCGAGCAGCATGATGTGCCCTTCGAAGATGGCTTCTTTTTCTTCACCGAACGTTTCGCCAGCTTTCGTTTTGATCGCTTCCAGCTGCTCAGACGCCTTGGCGCGGCCGCTCAGAAAACGCTCAACTTCCTGCTCAACTTTATCGGCAGAAATTTTCTTCCGGTCGATGACAATCTCATCTTCTTTCAGCAGCAGTGCTTTGCCGAAAGCGATTCCCGGGGATGCTAAAATGCCTGAAATCATAACCCTACCTTACTTGTGACTGATATTTAAACGAACCCGGAAAGTCTTACTCGAGCTCAGCCATCAGTTTAACCAGATGCTCAACTGCTTTTTGCTCATCTTCGCCTTCGGCGGAGAGGGTCACAACGGTGCCCTGAGTCAGACCCAGAGTCTGCAGTTTAAACAGGCTTTTCGCGCTGGCGCTTTTGCCGTTGGAGGTCACAGTGATCTCAGAAGTGAAGCCTTTAGCTTCTTTAACAAACTGAGCGGCAGGGCGGGTGTGCAGACCGTTCGGAGCGGTAATAGTAACTTCTTGCTGGAACATTGTATTTCCCCAACTTATAGGTTTAGTGTTGTGGAACTAAAGTCTAGCCTGGTGGCTTCACTTTAGCCTGTATTGTCAGTACTGGCGTTAATCGATGCGGGAGACTCTCACCGCTGACGTTTTGCGCGTCGTTTAGCATTATGCCGCGAAAGCGATATCTGAACCACATTCTAAAATCGATTCAGCCTTAGAGATCTCACTTTTCCGATTAATTTCGCGCATCGAAATAAATATAGCTGGTTAAATACCAGAGCAGAGAGGGCTAGGCAATGCCAGGGGAGGTAAAAATTTGAAGTGCGCCACAAAAAAGCACCCTCTCAGGTGCTTTTTTACGCGATATTTACATTAAGACACTACTGTTGCAGTTCTTTCTCAGTGAAGAGATCGGCAAACAGTGCGGTGCTTAAATAACGCTCGCCCGAGGACGGTAGGATAACGACAATATTCTTGTTGGTAAAGGCTTCATCTTCCTGAAGCTTCAGGGCTGCCGCCACTGCCGCACCGGATGAGATCCCCGCCAGAATACCTTCTTCTTCCATCAAACGACGGGCGGTAGAGATCGCCTCTTCGTTGGTGATAGCAACGACTTTATCCACCAGTTTCAGATCGAGGTTGCCCGGAATAAAACCGGCGCCAATACCCTGAATTTTGTGCGGGCCTGGCTTGAGTTCTTCCCCGGCCAGCGCCTGGGCAATAACCGGAGAGTCGGTGGGTTCAACCGCAACGGTGATCAGATCGGTTTTGCCTTTTGTGCCTTTAATAAAGCGGGAGACGCCGGTCAGCGTCCCGCCGGTGCCGACGCCGGAGATAAAGACGTCAACCTGACCATCGGTGTCTTCCCAGATTTCCGGGCCGGTGGTTTTTTCATGAATTTCCGGGTTAGCCGGGTTGCTAAACTGCTGCAGCAGCAGGAACTTAGAAGGATCGCTGGCGACAATCTCTTCCGCTTTCTGAATCGCGCCTTTCATGCCTTTGGCGCCTTCGGTCAGCACCAGGTTCGCGCCCAGCGCTTTCAGCAGCTTGCGGCGTTCAACGCTCATGGTTTCCGGCATGGTCAGAGTCAGCTTGTAGCCACGCGCAGCCGCGACGTAGGCCAAAGCAATCCCGGTGTTACCGCTGGTCGGTTCAACCAGCTCAATGCCTGCTTTCAGCACGCCGCGTTTTTCGGCGTCCCAAATCATATTGGCACCGATACGGCATTTGACGCTGAAGCTGGGGTTACGCGACTCGACCTTCGCCAGGATGCGTCCATTACCGATTCGGTTCAGTCGAACCAGCGGCGTATGACCTATTGTCAGAGAGTTATCTTCAAAAATCTTGCTCATAGCCCGTCCTTAACTGTATGAAATTTGGGAACGTCCACAGCATACCCGCTTACGTAATATGCGGAAGTAAGGAATTCGCATATCTATATGCTGTGGAGAAATAATGGTAAGCAGTATGGAATAAGCGGCGGAATAAACAACCGCTTCCAGTTACTTACTTCCAGAGAGCATGCCGCGGGCGATAGCAATCCACCCACATCGCCGTTGCGCCGCACACCGCTACCGGCATAATCACCAGATTCAGCAGGGGAACCAGGGTGAAGAGGCTGATCAGTGCGCCAAACTGCAGGGTCGTGCCTTTTTGCGTTGCCAGCGCTTCACGCATGGCTTTAAACGGCACTTTATGATTATCAAACGGATAGTCACAGTACTGAATGGCGAGCATCCAGGCGCTGAACAGGAACCACAGCACAGGTGCCGCGGTCTGGCCGATCCCGGGAATGAAATAGAGCATCAGCAGGAGCAGGGCGCGTGGCAGATACCACGCCAGCTTTTGCCATTCGCGCTTCATGATCCGTGGCAGGTCTTTCATGACGTCGGCGATCCCCGTATCCGGCGGGGTTGCGCCGGTTAGCCTGGCCTCGAGCTGTTCTGCCAGCAGACCGTTGAACGGGGCGGCTATCCAGTTGGCGAGGGTCGAGAAAAGGTAGCCGAACACCAGCAGTATCGACAGCACCGCAACCGGCCATAGCAGGTAGCTTAGCCACTGCAGCCAGTCGGGCACGTGACTCATCAGGGCGGGGATCCAGCTACCCAGTTGGGTAAAGAGCCACCAGAAAGCGCCGCCGATCAGCACAATGTTGATCAGCAGGGGCAGAATGACAAAGCGACGAATACCCGGCAGGGCGATCAATTTAAAGCCCTGAGAGAGATACCAGAGGCCGCTTCGTGATGAGGTTACGGAAGGGGAAACCATGATCGGGTGATGCTCCTTTATTTACAACCGCAAAAAATGCCTGCCTATATTATCCACCTGGCGGAGGATGACCAGCTCAGAAATGTTCGAAAAAAGAGCTAAAAACGCATTTTCTTTCATCTTTCCAGATAGAATCTCGTGCCTGCACTTGCACTTGACCTAATCGGCAAATACTCTTAGGGAGTAAATGTTTGCCGTGGTGGCAAGGTGTTAGAACAACAGAGAATATAATGATGCAGGATTTGCGTCTGATATTAATCATTGTTGGCGCGATCGCCATAATCGCTTTACTGGTTCACGGTTTCTGGACCAGCCGAAAAGAGCGCTCTTCACTGTTTCGCGATCGTCCCATCAAACGCATGAAGTCACGACGTGACGACGATGAGCCGGATATGGATGGCTTAGACGACGACGCCGTTGAAGGCGTGGGTGAAGTCCGTGTTCACCGGGTTAATCATGCGCCGGAAACGGCTACGAGCGTGCAGGATGCGCCGCGTCAGCCTGCGCACCAGTACCAGCCGCCATATGAGTCGCCGCAGCCGCGCCAGGCGCCGCCCGTGCGTCAGCCCGAGCCGTATCAGCCGCAGCCTGTTGCTGAGCCGGAGCCCGTTCCTGCTCCTCAGCAGCCCGTTCATGTTGCGCCTCCGCAGACCGTCCAGGCTCCGCAGCCGACTGTCGTTGAACCTCAGCCCGTTGCTGAGACCGCGCCGCAGATCCATGCCGAGCCGGTTGTCGAGCCTGCTCCAGTTGTGGAAGAGAAGCCGCAGCTTAAAGAAACGGTGATTGTCATGAACGTCGCTGCCCATCATGGTACGGAACTGAACGGCGAGATCCTGCTGAACAGCATTCTGCAGGCGGGCTTTAAGTTTGGCGATATGAATATTTTCCACCGTCATCTCAGCCCGGACGGCAGCGGCTCCGTTCTGTTCAGCCTCGCTAACATGGTTAAACCGGGAACGTTCGACCCGGAAGCGATGGCCGGCATGACGACGCCGGGTATTACTATCTTTATGCAGGTCCCGTCCTACGGTGACGAGCTGCAAAACTTTAAGCTGATGCTTCAGTCCGCCCAGTACATCGCCGATGAAGTTGGTGGGGTGGTGCTTGACGATCAGCGCCGGATGATGACGCCGCAGAAACTGCGCGAGTATCAGGACCGCATCCGCGAAGTGAAAGAAGCCAACGCCTGATAGCTTGCGCTTCGCTAACCTTCCCTGAACCCCCGCCTGTCGGGGGTTTTTTATCATTGATGGTGTGATATGGAATCAATTGAACTACAGCTAGCTAACCTGCGGACCCTGCTTCGCCATCATGAATATCTCTACCACGTTATGGATGCCCCGGAACTCCCGGATGCAGAGTACGACCGGCTGATGCGTGAGCTTAAAGAGCTGGAAGCGCAGCATCCGAGTCTGATTACCCCGGATTCGCCTACCCAGCGCGTCGGTGCCGCGCCGCTGACGGCTTTCGGTCAGGTGCGCCACGAAGTGCCGATGCTGTCGCTGGATAACGTCTTCGATGAAGAGAGCTTCCTGGCCTTTAATAAGCGCGTCCAGGATCGGCTGAAAAACACCGATGAGCTGGTCTGGTGCTGTGAGCTGAAGCTCGATGGCCTGGCGGTCAGTCTTCTGTATGAGAACGGGATCCTGATGCGCGCGGCGACCCGGGGTGATGGCACCACCGGGGAAGATATTACCGCCAACGTGCGCACTATCCGCGCTATCCCCCTGAAACTGGTGGGTGAGAATATCCCGGCGCGGGTGGAAGTGCGCGGCGAAGTCTTTTTACCCCAGGCCGGTTTTGAAAAAATTAACGATGACGCTCGCCGCAGCGGCGGCAAACTCTTTGCTAACCCGCGCAACGCGGCGGCAGGATCGCTCCGCCAGCTTGACCCGCGCATTACCGCGAAGCGACCGCTCACTTTCTTCTGCTACGGCGTAGGTCTGCTGGAAGGCGGCGAGCTGCCGCGCAGCCATATGGGGCGCCTGCAGCAGTTTAAGGCGTGGGGCTTGCCGGTCAGCGACCGCGTGCAGCTTTGCGACTCCCCGCAGGCGGTGCTGGACTTCTACCATCGCGTGCAGGAAGACCGGCCGACGCTGGGCTTTGATATCGACGGCGTGGTGATTAAAGTCAACGCGCTGGATTTGCAGGAGCAGCTGGGTTTCGTCGCCCGTGCGCCTCGTTGGGCGGTGGCCTTTAAATTCCCGGCCCAGGAGCAGATGACCTTTGTTCGCGACGTTGAGTTCCAGGTCGGCAGAACCGGGGCGATTACGCCGGTGGCGCGTCTGGAGCCGGTACAGGTTGCGGGCGTGCTGGTCAGCAATGCGACCCTGCACAACGCAGATGAAATCGCCCGTCTTGGCCTGCGTATTGGCGATAAAGTGGTGATCCGCCGCGCCGGGGATGTGATCCCGCAGGTGGTGAACGTGATCCTCTCTGAACGCCCGGAAGAGACGCGTGAAATCCACTTTCCTGAGAAATGTCCGGTCTGTGATTCCGACGTTGAACGTGTAGAAGGTGAGGCGGTGACCCGCTGTACTGGCGGACTGATTTGCGGCGCGCAGCGTAAAGAGGCGCTCAAGCACTTTGTCTCCCGCCGGGCGCTGGACGTTGACGGCATGGGCGATAAAATTATCGATCAGCTGGTTGAGAAAGAGTACGTCAAAACACCGGCGGATCTGTTCGATCTTACGGCTGGAAAACTGACGGGGCTGGACCGGATGGGGCCTAAGTCAGCACAGAACATCGTTAACGCGCTGGAGAACGCCAAAGAGACGACCTTTGCGCGCTTCCTCTACGCGTTAGGTATCCGCGAAGTGGGCGAGGCGACCGCAGCGGGTTTAGCCGCGTATTTTGGCAGCCTTGACTCCCTGGAAGCGGCCAGTATTGAAGAGCTTCAGAAAGTGCCGGATGTTGGCATTGTGGTGGCGACCCACGTGTTCAACTTCTTCGCTGAAGAGAGCAATCGCGAGGTTATCCGCCAGCTGGTCGAGGTGGCGGGCGTCCACTGGCCTGCGCCTGTTGTGATTAAGGCAGAAGAGATCGACAGCCCGTTTGCGGGCAAAACCGTGGTTCTGACCGGCAGCCTGAGCCTGATGTCCCGCGATGATGCGAAGGCGCGCCTGGTCGCGCTGGGAGCTAAAGTGGCGGGCAGCGTGTCGAAGAAAACCGATCTGGTGATCGCGGGTGAAGCGGCGGGCTCTAAGCTTGCCAAAGCGCAGGAGCTGGGCATCGAGGTGATCGACGAGGCCGAAATGATCCGCCTTCTGGGAGCGTAAAATGGATAAGACGCAGCTGATTGAAATTGCCAATACCGAGATGCCCTTTGGTAAATACAAAGGTCGCAGGCTGATCGATGTGCCGGAAGAGTATCTGCTGTGGTTTGCCCGCAAGGACCAGTTTCCAGCGGGCAAGCTCGGCGAGCTGATGGCCGTCACGCTGCTGATTAAAAGCGAAGGGCTGAGCAACCTGGTTCAGCCCCTCAAGAAGTAACCTCAGCTTTTTACGGCGCGGGCCTGCTCCTGCGCCAGTTTCTCACTCTGACGTTTGTAGCGTCGCGCCATTACGGCACACACCATCAGCTGGATCTGGTGGAAAATCATCAGCGGCAGCACCATCATCCCGATAACCGAAGTCGGGAACAGAATGTTGGCCATCGGGATCCCGTTGGCGAGGCTCTTTTTCGACCCGCAGAAGACAATCGTAATCTCGTCCGCCTTGTTAAAGCCGCATTTGCGCGCAACGAAGATATTCACCGCAATCACAATCGCCAGCAGGACGATACTGACCACCACGATAAACAGCAGCGATCCCGCGCCGACCTTGTGCCAGATACCGTTCACCACCGCTTCACTAAAGGCGGAGTAAACGACCAGAAGAATCGATGTCTGGTCGGTTTTTGATATCCATTTTTTATTGCGTGACACCCAGTCGCCGATCCACGGACGCGAAAGATGGCCGAGCACAAACGGCAGCAGCAGCTGCAGCATAATCTTGCCCACCTGCTCCAGATTGCCCTCCGCGCCGTGCATATCCATCAGCAGGCCAACCAGCAGCGGGGAGAGGAAAATACCCAGCAGGCTGGATGCCGATGCCGAGCAGACCGCTGCCGCGACGTTACCGCCCGCGAGTGATGTAAAGGCGATAGCCGACTGCACCGTTGCCGGCAGGATGCAAAGGTAGAGGAAGCCGGTATACAGCTCCTGGCTGACGTTAATCGGTGCCCACCAGGCAAAGAGCACGCCCAGCGCCGGGAAGAGAATAAAGGTACTGCACATCACCCACAGATGGAGCCGCCAGTGACTGCCCCCGGCAACGATCGCCTCACGCGACAGTTTTGCGCCGTGCATAAAGAACAGCAGGGCGATGGCGGCGGTGGTCAGCCCTTCGAAAAAGGGAACAAATCCGCCGGTTGCCGGGAAGAAGGAGGCCAGCAGGACGACCGCAATCAGGGTCAGCGTAAAGGGATCGAGAATACGAAAGATGTTCATAGGCACTCCACAAAGTCGATGTCGCTATTGTGCTTTTTCTGCTTTGAGAAATAAAATTGATTTATTGAATCCATTAATGAATTTATTAAATGAATTACTCCATACGTCAACTACGCGTGTTTGTTATGGTCGCGCAGGCCAGGAGCTTTAGTCGGGCAGGAGACTTGATTGGTCTGAGCCAGTCCGCCGTTAGCCACAGCATTAAAGAGCTGGAGCGGCAAACCGGCGTGCGGCTGCTGGATCGCACCACCCGGGAAGTGGTACTGACGGAAGCTGGCCAGCAGCTGGCGGTGCGGCTTGAACGGATTCTGGAAGAGCTCAGCAGCACCCTGCGTGACGCCGGTCGGGTGGGGCGGCAGCTTACCGGGACGGTACGCGTCGCGGCCAGCCAGACGATTTCAGCGCATCTGATCCCCCAGTGTATTGCCAGCAGCAACCGACTCTATCCGGAAATTGATTTTGTGCTCCATGACAGGCCCCAGCAGTGGGTGCTGGAAAGCATTCGTCACGGGGAGGTCGATTTTGGGATCGTTATCGATCCCGGCCCGGCAGGCGATCTGGAGATCGAAGAGATCCTGCAGGAACCCTTCTTTCTGCTGTGCCGCAACGATCACCCCTGGGCACCGCTGGCGGATGTACCCTGGTCGGCATTAGAGGATGCGCGGCTGGTCGTGCAGGATTATGCCTCCGGCAGTCGGCCGCTGATTGATGCGGCGCTGCTACATTTTGGCGTGAAGGCAAGCATCGTGCAGGAAATTGGTCACCCGGCAACGCTGTTTCCGATGGTCGAGGCGGGAATTGGTATTAGCGTGTTGCCCGCCCTGGCGCTACCTCTGCCGCAGGGCAGCCAGCTGGTGGTCAAACGGCTGATGCCGGAAGTGCAGCGCAAAATCATGCTGGTGCGCCGCAAAAATCGCTCGCTGTCGGGAGCCGCGCAGGCGCTGTGGGAGGTGGTCAGAGAACAGGCCCGGTGTTTAAACCAGGCCCGTGAGGGCGATCCGCTTTTTAGTCAGATATAGATATCAATCTGGTGCTCGTCGGAAGGCTTGTTAACGCCTTCGGTTTTGCCCTGTTGAACCTGCTGCTGGGATTGCTTTTGCTGCGCTTCTTCAGCCTGCTGGCGCTGAAGCTGGGCAAGCTGTGCCTGTAGCATTTTAATCTGGCTCTGAAGCAGCTCTGCCTGTTTCTGCTTATCCTCCTGAGAGGCCTCACTCTTAGGAACATCGGCTAATTGCTGGGACAGCTTAGTGATTTGCTGGGTTAGACGGCTGATCTGGGAAGCAATATCGTTCCCGCTGGAGGCTGTGCTGCCGCTGGTAGTGCTTTGTACGGATGCTGCTGTTGTTGAAATAGTAGTCATTGCAATTTCCTTTTTTGCCATAAAACAATGTTATCGGCGCAATCACGCTCGACTTGAATGGCGTCCACGCAAAAACGCAGGATGCATAATATCGGCACATTAAGGATAAATTATGGAAGGTTTAGTGCTTGATAAATATGATTTTTTAATGCTGTAAATGCTGGTGTATTTGGCGGTAAATCTGGCTTTAAGTAAAACCTGAAGGGTGGGAAATCACGGAAATGCAGATAGCAAAAAAGCGCCTTTAGGGCGCTTTTTTACATTGGTGGGTCGTGCAGGATTCGAACCTGCGACCAATTGATTAAAAGTCAACTGCTCTACCAACTGAGCTAACGACCCGAAATGGTGGGCGATGACGGGCTCGAACCGCCGACCCCCTCCGTGTAAAGGAGATGCTCTACCAACTGAGCTAATC
>DATEKR010000360.1:0-5764 GCA_035277345.1 Enterobacteriaceae bacterium | reverse complement strand
TGGTCACCGGCGAAGCGCGGGACCAGATCCATGCCCACCGGTACCACCAGCATCTGCCCCAGCGTCAGCAGCGTCACCATTCCGGCTGCGGGCAGCAGACGCTGCCAGTCGTCGGGCGGCGTCAAAGGCGCGAAGACTGCGACGCAGACAAACGACAGGGAGAGCAGGATAAAGCCTGCGGGCAGGGTGATCCCCACCCCAATACGGCGGGCAAACCGCGCCAGCGGCAGCTGAAGGCAGATGATTAACAGCGAAGCCAGCATAAACAGCGGGCCGAGATCCTGTTCGCTGCTGCCGGAGCGTTTAAGTTCCACCGGAAGCGCCAGATAGAGCTGATTATAGCTAAACAGATAGGCGCTGTAGGCGACCATAAAGACCACAAAGCGCGGCTGGCGGAAGGTTTGCCACCAGGGGGCAATATGGACGTCGCGATGACCACGCGGGGAAGGCGGCAGGCTGAAAAACAGAATAATCAGGGCGATGACAAACACGACCGCCCCGGCAAGCGCAATGCGCTGGAAGCCAAACCCCGCAAGGAGCGAACCCAGCACCGGCCCGAGAACCGCACCCAGCTCTCCGCAGATGGCAAATACTGCAAACCACTCGGCGCGGCTGCGTTTGCCATCGCTCTCGCTCTGTGTTCCCGCCGTCGCCAGCAGGGCCTGGATCGCCGGGGAGAAGAGCGCCCCGCCGATGCCGGTCAGGCAGGCGCCCAGTACCACCGGCCACAGGGACTCGCCAAAGGCCAGAAGCAGGTAGCCCGTGATACGCACCAGACAACCGCAGAGGATCACCACCCGGCCGCCGTAGCGATCCGCCAGCGCGCCGCCAACCAGGAACATCCCCTGCTGTGAGAAGGTGCGCAGCCCGATAATCAGGCCGATAACCGCGCCGGAAAGCAGCAGGTTATCGCGCAGATAAATTGCCAGGAACGGCACAACGGCATAGAAACCGATATTAAAAACAAACTGACTGCCTGATAAAAGATAAGGTGAAGTCCGTTGAACCTTGCCGGAAGATAAGAGAGACATGCGTGGCCATAAAAACGTTAAGAGTCATTTTCAGGCATCTTACTGACTTCATTCCCGGAACCACAACGATTTATTCTCCAACCTAATAACCCTACAAATAACATGTAATTACGGCGGTCTAATCCCACCGGGGTAGCCATATTGACTTTCCCGGATCGCCCCGGTATAAGTGCGCAGTTTACGAATGATTTACATTTGCAATCATTTCCTCGCATCAGGTTTCAGTGCGCTAAATAACACAGAATGAATAAGGTAATGTTAATGCTGATTTTAAAGAAAAGTGTGATTGCGGCAGGGATGTTTTTAGTGGGTATGACGTCGGCGATGGCGACAAACTATCCGCTGACCATTGAAAACTGTGGTGCGACAGTAACCTTTAACAAAGCCCCTGAGCGCATGGTGGCACTGGGGCAGAACACGGCTGAAATTATGCTGCTGCTGGGCTTAGAGGACAAAATGGTGGCCAGCGCATTCTGGCCGACAAAAGTCCTGCCTGCTCTGGCGAAGCAAAACGAAAAAGTCAAAATTCTGACGGTTGAAAGCCCGACGCTGGAGTCAATCCTGGCGCAGGATCCTGACTTCGTTGCGGCCCAGCTGCCGATGCTGCTTGGCCCGGACAGCAAAGTGGCGAAGCGTGAAGACTTTACTGCCGTCGGCATCAACAGCTATTTGTCACCGGGCGTTTGCGCTACCAAAAAGGATACCGGGGATATTTACGGCAGCCGCAGCAAGCTGTGGGATATGTCATACCTGTACCAGGAAATTAACGAGCTGGCGACCATCTTTAACGTTGAATCTCGCGGTGAAGCGCTGGTGGCTGACTTTAAAAAGCGTGAAAGCGAGCTGAGAGCGAAATTCAGCAAATCGGGCAAAGACCTCTCCTTCCTGGTCTGGTTCTCCAGCTCCTCACCGTCTTCTGACGCCTATGTTGGTGGCAAAAACGGCGCCTCCGGTTTTATCGCCAATGTGCTCGGTGGCCATAACGCCGTGACTTCAGAGGCCGAATGGCCAACCGTCGGCTGGGAAAGCATTATCGCCATGAACCCGGATGTTATCGTCGTATCCCGCCTCGATCGCAACCGTTGGGCGCTGGATAATGCCGAAGAAAAAATCAAATTCCTGAAAACTGACCCGGCGGTTAGCCAACTGGAGGCGGTGAAAAAAGGTCATATCGTGGTGATGGACGGCCAGGCGATGAACCCGACTATTCGCACCATTTATGGTGCTGAAGAAGTGGCGGCGCAGCTTGAGAAACTGGGGCTGAATTAATGGCGCTGTTTTCAGGGGCTGCGCTTAAGAAAACGCAGCTGACGATCCTGTTTTTGCTGTCGCTGGTCCTGCTTGCCATCGTTATCGCCCTGAGCGTTGGCGTTGGCGAGCTGTCGATCCCTGTCAGAACGACATTCTATGCGGTAACCAACAAGCTCGGCCTGACGGCGGAACCTTTAAGCCGGATCCATGAGACGGTGATCTGGGACTTCCGTCTCAGCCGCGCGCTGGTTGCGGCCTGCAGCGGTGCGGGGCTGGCGATTTGTGGCGCGGTGCTGCAAAGCCTGCTGAAGAACGCGCTCGCTGAGCCTTACGTACTTGGCGTTTCAGCCGGGGCATCAACCGGTGCCGTCACCATCGTGGTGCTGGGCGTGGGAAGCGGCGCAGTGTCGCTCTCCTTCGGCGCTTTCGTCGGCGCCTTCGCCGCCTTCGCCTTTGTGGCGTTGCTGACTAACGGCGCACGCGGCGGTAACGAACGCACGATCCTGGCCGGGGTTGCCGCCTCCCAGCTGTTTAATGCGATCACCGCCTGGACTATCAGCACTTCCGCCAGCGCTCAGCAGGCGCGTGACGTTATGTTCTGGCTGCTGGGAAGTTTCAGCGGCGTGCGCTGGCCGGAGCTGCAGCTGATTGCCGTGGTGATTGCGGTGGGGCTGGCGGTCTGCCTGTATCACGCTAAAGCGCTCGATGCCTTCACCTTTGGCGATGACGCGGCGGCCTCGCTGGGTATTCCCGTTGGCTATGTCAGGCTGATCCTCTTTGCGGCCACGGCGCTGATTGCGGCGACAATCGTCAGTATGGCGGGCTCTATCGGCTTTGTCGGGCTGGTGGTGCCGCACGTCATGCGTTATCTGTTCGGTCCGCTGCACCGCACGCTGCTGGTGGCCTGTGCGATGATGGGGGCGATTCTGATGGTGCTGACGGACATTGCTGCCCGTACCGTTATCGCGCCGCAGACCTTACCGGTTGGTGTGGTGACGGCGCTTATCGGCGTGCCTTTCTTTGCCGTCATTCTTTATCGTTCAAGGAAATAACGATGAGCATTAGCGCAGAAAATATCTGCTGGCGAGCAGGCAAAAAAATCATCGTCGATGGCGTCTCCTTGTGCGTGGAAAAAGGGCATACGCTGGGACTGCTGGGGCCAAACGGCTCGGGGAAATCCTCCCTGCTGCGTATTCTGGCAGGGCTGAGACGTCCCGATGCGGGCCAAATCATGCTCGACGGCGAAGATATTGGTCTGTTGGGCAGGAAGAAGCTGGCCCGACGCGTTGCCTTTGTTGAGCAGCACGCGCTGACCGAATCCAATATTCGGGTGCGTGATGTGGTTAAACTAGGGCGAACACCGCACCATTCCGCGCTGTCGCCCTGGACGCATGAAGATGACGCCATTGTGAACGATGCGCTGGCGCGGGTTGAGATGCTGGATCGTTGCGATCAGGGCTGGCAAAGCCTCTCCGGGGGGGAACAGCAGCGGGTGCATATCGCCCGTGCTCTGGCGCAGTCTCCGACGGAAATCCTGCTGGATGAGCCGACCAACCATCTCGATATTCACCATCAGATGCAGCTCCTGCGCTTAATCAGCGAGCTGCCGGTGACCAGTATTGTGGCGCTGCACGATCTTAACCATGCGGCCATGTTCTGCGACTCGCTGCTGGTGATGCAGAAGGGGAAAATCGTGGCCAGCGGCACGCCGGATGAGATCCTCACGGAAGAGATGCTGCACAGCGTGTTCCAGGTACGCTGCAAAATTGAAATCTCACCGCACCACGGCAAAAAGCATATTCATTTCCTGTAATGCCTTCTGAAAGCCGCGTCAGCGGCTTTTTCTATTGCTCTGCGGCTGCAGCCAGCGCCGCTACGTCGCCGGAGACAATCAGCGGCAGATGGCGGCTAATCATTTCCACCGGCCAGTCCCACCAGGCCAGCTTTTCCAGCGTGGCGATGCTATCAGCAGGGAAGCGGGAGTGAAGCACTCTGGCAGGATTACCACCCACAACGGCAAAGGCCGGAACATCGGCTGTGACGACCGAGCGGGCAGCGATGACCGCCCCGTTGCCCACGTTTACGCCGGGCATAATCAGCGCTTCGAAGCCTATCCACACATCGTTGCCAATCACCGTATCACCTTTGTAAGGCAGGTCGCCGGGTTTTGGCATCACCTTCTCCCAGCCGCTTCCAAAGATTTGAAACGGGTAGGTCGAGATACCGGAGGTTTTATGATTGGCTCCGTTCATAATGAACTTCACGTCACGGGCGATGGCGCAGAACTTGCCAATAATCAGTTTGTCGCCAATAAACGGGAAGTGATACAGCACGTTGCGTTCAAAGTTTTCAGCATCGACGGGATCGTCATAGTAGGTGTAGTCGCCAATAATAATATTGGGGTTGTTGACCGTATTTTTGATATAGCACACCTGCGGAAAACCGGTCATTGGGTGCTTATTTTGCGGGTCCGGACCGTTCATACTGGCTCCTTGCGCGTCTGGAAGATAAGACAATTTCAAACAGTAGCATGGATCGCGGAGGGGGGATAACGAGGAAGGTAACCCGCCACGAATGCGGCGGGTTATGGGGTCGGATATTACCGTACCCTCGCCAGAAGCGCTTTCGCTACCCCTTCGGAACTGGCCGGGTTCTGACCGGTGATCAGCTTGCCGTCTTCAACGATAAACGGTGCCCAGTCAGGGCCTTTCTGGTAGTCCGCGCCCTGGGCAATAAACAAGTCTTCGATCAGGAACGGCACCACGTCAGTGAGTTCGACCCCGGCTTCCTCACCGTTGGTAAAGCCGGTTACCCGGCGGCCTTTAACCAGCGGCTCGCCAGAGGATGCTTTGACATGGCGCAGCACGCCTGGCGCATGACAGACAAAACCAATGGGTTTGCCCGCACGTTCGAAGGACTCAATCAGGCTGATGGAGCGCTGTGATTCCGCCAGGTCCCACAGCGGGCCGTGGCCGCCAGGGTAGAACACCGTATCGAAGTCTTCCTGGTTCACCGTATCGAGTTTTACGGTACTGGCCAGCGCCTTCTGCGCGGCCGGGTCCGCTTTAAAGCGGTGGGTCAGTTCGGTCTGGAAATCGGGCAGGTCACTTTTCGGATCCAGCGGCGGCTGGCCGCCCGCCGGTGAGGCCAGTACAACCTCGGCACCGGCATCTTTGAAGACGTAGTAAGGGGCGGCAAACTCTTCCAGCCAGAAACCGGTTTTTTTGCCGGTGTTGCCCAGTTCGCTATGCGAAGTCAGTACCATTAAAATTTTCATCTTTCCCTCCGGGAATATCGGTTATGGGGCAGTCTTAGCCTTTCAGAAAGGCTTCAATATCGGCTTTTTTGTTCAGATAAGGTGCACGCAGTCGCAAATTCGACGCGCCGTCCTGGCTCTGCACGACCACCGGTTTCTGGTGGCTAAAGCGACGGAAACCGTGGATGCCGTGGTAAGCCCCCATGCCCGACGCGCCAACGCCGCC
>DATEKR010000359.1:0-5502 GCA_035277345.1 Enterobacteriaceae bacterium | reverse complement strand
CTGGAGCTGAAAGAGGAGCTGCTGGAGCCGCTGGCAATTATGGAGCGTCTGGCGATTATCTCCGTCGTGGGTGACGGAATGCGTACCCTGCGCGGTATCTCGGCGAAATTCTTTGCCGCGCTGGCCCGGGCGAATATCAATATCGTCGCCATTGCGCAGGGCTCCTCGGAGCGCTCAATTTCCGTGGTGGTCAGCAATGACGATGCCACCGTTGGCGTTCGTGTGACCCACCAGATGCTGTTTAATACCGACCAGGTGATCGAAGTCTTTGTTATCGGCGTCGGCGGCGTCGGCGGCGCGCTGCTGGAGCAGCTTAAGCGCCAGCAGGCATGGCTGAAAAGCAAACATATCGATCTGCGCGTTTGCGGCGTGGCAAACTCGAAAGCGCTGCTCACCAACGTGCACGGTCTGAATCTCGACAACTGGCAGGCCGAACTGGCGGAGGCGAAAGAGCCGTTTAACCTGGGCCGTCTGATCCGCCTGGTAAAAGAGTACCATCTCCTGAACCCGGTTATCGTCGACTGTACGTCGCATCAGGCAGTGGCCGATCAGTACGCGGATTTCCTGCGCGAAGGCTTCCACGTGGTGACGCCGAACAAAAAGGCCAACACCTCGTCGATGGATTACTACCATCAGCTGCGCCACGCGGCCAGTAAATCCCGGCGCAAATTCCTCTACGATACCAACGTCGGCGCGGGCCTGCCGGTGATCGAAAACCTGCAGAACCTGCTTAACGCCGGTGATGAACTGCAGCGTTTCTCCGGGATCCTTTCCGGTTCGCTGTCGTTTATTTTCGGCAAGCTGGATGAAGGGATGAGCCTTTCAGAGGCCACCGGCCTGGCGCGTGAAATGGGCTATACCGAACCGGATCCGCGTGAGGATCTCTCCGGGATGGACGTGGCGCGTAAGCTGCTGATTCTGGCCCGCGAAACCGGCCGTAGCCTGGAGCTCAGCGATATTGTTGTTGAGTCTGCGCTGCCAGAAAACTTTGACGCCTCGGGCGATACCGACGCGTTTATGGCACGTTTGCCGCAGCTTGATGCCCAGTTTGCCGACCGCGTTGCGAAAGCGCGTGATGAAGGTAAGGTGTTACGCTATGTCGGGAATATCGAAGATGATGGCGTCTGCCGGGTGAAAATTGCCGAGGTGGACGGGAACGATCCGCTGTATAAAGTGAAGAACGGCGAGAACGCGCTGGCCTTCTACAGCCACTATTATCAACCGCTGCCGCTGGTGCTACGCGGTTACGGGGCGGGCAATGACGTGACGGCGGCGGGGGTCTTTGCCGATCTGCTGCGTACCCTGTCCTGGAAGCTAGGAGTTTAACATGGTCAAAGTGTATGCCCCGGCCTCCAGCGCCAATATGAGCGTTGGGTTTGATGTGCTGGGCGCGGCGGTCACGCCGGTAGATGGAACCCTGCTGGGGGACAATGTCTCCGTTGAGGCGGCCGATAGCTTCAGTCTGCAAAACATCGGGCGCTTTGCCAGCAAACTGCCGACGGAGCCACGGGAGAATATCGTCTATCAGTGCTGGGAGCGTTTCTGCCAGGAGATCGGCAAAACCATCCCGGTGGCGATGACCCTCGAAAAGAATATGCCGATTGGGTCCGGCCTCGGCTCCAGCGCCTGCTCTGTGGTGGCCGCGCTGGTGGCTATGAACGAGTTCTGCGGCAAGCCGCTGAACGATGACCGGATGCTGGCGCTGATGGGCGAACTGGAAGGGCGCATTTCCGGCAGCGTGCATTACGACAACGTTGCCCCCTGCTTCCTCGGCGGCATCCAGTTGATGATCGAAGAAAACGGCATTATCAGCCAGCAGGTGCCAGGCTTTGATGAGTGGCTGTGGGTGCTGGCCTATCCGGGCATCAAGGTCTCAACGGCGGAAGCGCGGGCAATTTTACCGGCGCAGTATCGTCGTCAGGACTGCATCGCCCACGGTCGCCATCTGGCGGGCTTTATTCACGCCTGCTACAGCCGTCAGCCGGAGCTGGCGGCAAAGTTAATGAAGGACGTGATTGCCGAGCCGTACCGCACTAAGCTGCTGCCGGGCTTTCATGAAGCGCGCCAGGCCGTTGCCGATATCGGCGCGCTGGCCTGCGGTATTTCCGGCTCCGGGCCGACGCTGTTTGCGCTTTGCGATAAGCCGGATACCGCGCAGCGCGTTGCCGACTGGCTGGGTAAACACTATTTACAGAATCACGAAGGCTTTGTTCATATTTGCCGTCTGGATACGGCAGGCGCACGGGTAACAGGATAAGACATGAAACTCTACAATCTTAAAGATCATAACGAGCAGGTCAGCTTTGCGCAGGCCGTCACCCAGGGTCTGGGTAAAAATCAGGGGCTGTTCTTTCCGCACGATCTGCCGGAATTCAGTCTGACCGACGTGGACGCGATGCTGGAGGAGGACTTCGTTCCCCGCAGCGCTAAAATTCTGTCCGCTTTTATCGGGGATGAAATTCCTCAGGAGATCCTCGAAGCTCGCGTGCGTAAGGCGTTTGCCTTCCCGGCACCGGTTAGCCAGGTGCAGGAAGACGTCGGCTGTCTGGAGCTGTTCCACGGTCCGACGCTGGCATTTAAAGATTTCGGTGGCCGCTTTATGGCCCAGATGCTGGGGCATATCAGCGGCGATAAGCCGGTAACCATCCTCACTGCCACCTCCGGCGATACCGGTGCTGCCGTGGCCCATGCGTTTTACGGCCTGCCAAACGTGCGCGTGATCATTCTCTATCCGCACGGCAAGATCAGCCCGCTGCAGGAGAAGCTGTTCTGCACCCTGGGCGGTAATATTGAAACCGTGTCGATCGACGGCGACTTTGATGCCTGTCAGGCGTTGGTCAAGCAGGCCTTTGATGATGAAGAGCTGAAGGTGGCTCTGGGCCTGAACTCGGCGAACTCGATTAATATCAGCCGTCTGCTGGCGCAGATCTGCTACTACTTCGAAGCCGTGGCGCAGCTGCCGCAGGAAGCACGCAATCAACTGGTTATCTCCGTTCCGAGCGGTAACTTTGGTGATTTGACCGCCGGTCTGCTGGCAAAATCCCTTGGCCTTCCGGTGAAGCGTTTTATCGCCGCCACCAACGCCAACGATACGGTGCCGCGCTTCCTGAAAGAGGGCGAATGGACGCCGAAAACGACTCAGGCAACCCTGTCCAACGCCATGGACGTCAGCCAGCCGAATAACTGGCCGCGCGTGGAAGAGCTGTTCCGCCGTAAAATCTGGCGCCTGGGCGATCTGGGCTATGCGGCCGTTGACGATGAGACCACCAAAGCGACCATGCGCGAGCTGAAAGCCCTAGGCTACACCTCTGAACCGCATGCGGCGGTGGCGTATCGTGCGCTGCGCGACCAGCTGAATCCGGGCGAGTACGGCCTGTTCCTCGGAACGGCGCATCCGGCGAAGTTTAAAGAGAGCGTTGAGGAGATTCTGGGCGAAACGCTGCCGCTGCCGAAAGAGCTGGCGGATCGTGCCGATCTGCCGCTGCTCTCCGAACGTCTGCCGGCGGATTTCGCCGCGCTGCGTAAGCTGATGATGGCGAAGGCGTAAGTTTGCTGTTTCTCCCTCTCGAAAGAGAGGGAGAAAGATCACTGCTCGTGGCGCTTAAAGACTTTCTCCTGCTCTGACGACGCCGCTTCGTCAAAGAAATAGCCTTCGCTGTCAAAGTTGTTCAGCTGTTCCGGCGTGGTCAGTCGATTTTCGATGATATAGCGACTCATCAGCCCACGTGCTTTCTTGGCATAGAAGCTAATCACCTTGAAGGTGCCGTTTTTCTCATCGAGGAACACCGGCTTAACGATGTGTGCCTCCAGCTGCTTCGGCCGCACGGATTTGTAGTACTCATCCGAGGCCAGGTTAACCACCACATTGTCGCCCTGGTCGCGGATCGCCTCATTCAGCTTGTCGGTAATAATATCTCCCCAGAACTGGTACAGATCTTTGCCGCGAGCGTTGCCGAGACGGATGCCCATTTCCAGGCGGTAGGGCTGCATCAGGTCCAGCGGGCGCAGGACGCCGTACAGGCCGGAAAGCATCCGCAGATGCTGCTGGGCAAAGTCAAAATCCGCCTCGCTAAAGGTTTCCGCCTGCAGACCGGTGTAAACATCGCCTTTAAAGGCGAGCAGTGCCTGGCGAGCGTTATCCGGCGTAAAACCCGGGTGCCAGTCGTGGAAACGGGTGGCGTTAAGGTCGGCCAGCTTGTCGCTGATGCCCATCAGTTTGCCGATCTGCGGCGCGGAGAGCTTGCGCGCTTCATGAATCAGCTCCTGGGAGTGATCCAGCAGTTCGGGCCGGGTAAAGCGGGTGGTTGCCAGCGGGCTTTGGTAATCCAGCGTTTTAGCCGGTGAAATCAGAATCAGCATATCCAGTCCTTGCGGGAAATTTCCCTGACTTTAGCAAAAAAAAGGCGGGAGTTGATCGATGGCTGCAATCGGGGGACGATTTGTCCGGGAAAGCTGTCGCAATCGGCGGCGGTTGCGCTGGTGACGCGTCGTGTTATCATCAGCAGAAGACCGGTTACATCCCCCTAACAAGTATACTTGTCATATCCTGCGTCGCAGGTTGTCTGCGGCACGGTGTATCGAAGTATCGTTAAAAGAGAAACACTATCATGACGGATAAATTGACCTCCCTGCGTCAGTACACCACCGTAGTGGCTGATACCGGGGACATCGCGGCAATGAAGCTTTACCAGCCGCAGGATGCCACCACCAACCCTTCTCTGATCCTGGGCGCAGCGCAGATCCCGGAATACCGCAAGCTGATTGACGATGCGGTGACCTGGGCGCGTGGCCAGAGCAGCGATCGTGCGCAGCAGGTAATCGACGCGGGCGACAAGCTGGCGGTGAATATCGGTCTGGAGATCCTCAAGCTGATCCCGGGTCGTATCTCTACCGAAGTGGATGCGCGTCTGTCCTACGACACCGAAGCGTCCATCGCGAAAGCAAAACGTCTGATCAAGCTCTACAACGATGCCGGCATCAGCAACGATCGCATCCTGATCAAGCTGGCTTCCACCTGGCAGGGCATCCGTGCCGCTGAGCAGCTGGAAAAAGAAGGTATCAACTGTAACCTGACCCTGCTGTTCTCCTTCGCTCAGGCGCGCGCCTGTGCCGAAGCGGGTGTGTTCCTGATCTCTCCGTTCGTTGGCCGTATCCTCGACTGGTACAAAGCTAACACCGATAAAAAAGAGTATGCGCCGGCTGAAGATCCAGGCGTGGTGTCGGTGACCGAGATTTACCAGTACTACAAAGCACACGGCTACGAGACTGTGGTGATGGGCGCAAGCTTCCGTAACCTCGGCGAAATCGTTGAGCTGGCTGGCTGTGACCGCCTGACCATCGCTCCGGCCCTGCTGAAAGAGCTGGCGGAAAGCGAAGGCGCACTTGAGCGTAAACTGTCTTACAGCGGTGAAGTGAAAGCGCGTCCGGCGCGTATCACCGAAGCCGAATTCCTGTGGCAGCACAACCAGGATCCGATGGCGGTGGACAAACTGGCGGACGGTA
>DATEKR010000358.1:0-6275 GCA_035277345.1 Enterobacteriaceae bacterium | reverse complement strand
AAGCGCTGGCGCAGCGTCTGGCGTATCCGGTCGCTGCGCATTTGCCAGTGTTGCAGGATGGCCGTGGCGGCGGACTGCATCTGCAGCTTTTCCGCCAGTTTTGCGAGGGTCAGTTTGAATTCAAAAATATCCTCCAGCATGACCACCGGGGCGATTTTCTCCATCAGCGGGACAATCTGCTGATGACGAAAGCGAGAGGCGACAATCACATCCGGCTTCAGTAGCACGATTTTTTCCAGGCTGGGCTGGGTTTCCAGGCCCACCAGCGGGACGCCGTCCAGGGCGTGGCGTAGGTAGCGGTAAACCGGTTTTTCCGCCCAGGATTCCACAATCCCGCAGGGACGCACGCCCAGCGCGACCAGGCTATCGGTCGCGCCCTGAAAGAGGGAGACCACGCGAGGGGCGGCTTTTTGCTCCGCCAGCGCCGGGAAGGCGGAAAGAAGCAGCGCCGACTGCAAAAGTCGGCGGCGGTTGATACAAGGATTAAAACGAGGAGGCATCAGAAGTCGATGCCGTAGCCGAGCGTTACCGTCCGGCCGCGACCGGAGAAGTAGCGATCCGGCTCGACAAGTGCACTCTGAGAATAGTAGGTAATATACTGTTTATTAAGCAAGTTACTGATTCCCAGGTTCACTTTACCATAAGGCAGTTTATAGCCAACGGCAGCGTCAACCAGCGTATAGCCGCTGAACTCTTTATCTTCGTCGTCGAAGGATTTACTCAGGGCCCAGTTCGCCTGCAGGAAGGTGCTCAGCTCCGGCGTCCAGTTCGCGGACCAGCTGGCGATAATGCGATCCGGGGCGATATTCAGACCGTCGAGTTTCGCATCGAGGCTGCCGTTAGCGTCGCTGTCGTAGCGGCCGCGCATATGGGACCATGAGACGTTGAGTTTGTGGTCTTCATTGACCGCGTAACCGGCGGTCACTTCCATCCCGTCGATTTTGGTTTTTTCGCGGCGGGCAACAAAGGCATCGCCCTCCAGGTCAACGCGGCTACCCAGCTTCGAGGTGGACTGGTAGTAGCTGGCTTCCAGGTCGAACGGTGCCTGCTGGATACGGAAGCCGACTTCGTTATTTTTGGTCACGATGGGCTGCAGGCTGGAGAAGTTGTCGAGCTGGACGCCCGGCGTTTTGATACTGCGCAGGACGCGGCCCACGTCCGGCACAGCGAAGCCTTCGGAGTAGCTGGCGAACAGGCTGAGCGGCTCAATCGGGTTCCAGACAATCCCGGCATTATAGAGCGTCTCACTGAAGGACGGCGTGCCGCCTTCGACGGTGACCCCGTTATTGGCCGCGACCGTCTGATAGCTGTCGATCTTGAGGCGGGCATACTCATAGCGCACGCCGCCGCTCAGCTTAACGGACTCCAGCGGGCTGAACTCAAGCTGCATAAATGGCGACAAATCGGTGTAATTGATTTCCGGAACGTAGGTGCGGCCGGTCGACCAGAGGTCCTGTTTTGAATTATCAAACAGGGTATCGAAGCCAACCGTCGCCTTGATGCGATCGTCCCAGATATCCTCTTTGGTCAGCGCCAGCTTGGTACCGTACTTTTCCGTGTATGCGCGGGACTGATCGTACAGCGTGCCTCGTGGCGCAATCGCCGGATCCTGGAAGGTACCGGAGTTAGTGGCGCCGAACAGGGCTTCATAACGCTGATAAAACGCCAGCGCCGTCAGTTTCATACCGGCGAGGTTGTAGTTATCGTAGGTGGTGCCGAGGCTCCAGACATCGTTGTGCGGCGCGGAGCCAACCGGGCGGCCTTTCTCAGAGGTGGTCGGAATCCCCTTTTCCCGATCGCCGGTGACGCTGCGGTAATCATTTTTGTTTTTAATCTGGTAGCGGTTAAGGCTGAGCTGGATACGCTGATCGTTATCCAGCCAGTAGCCCACCTTCGCCATCATATCCCAGGCGCGGGAGGTCATCAGATCGCCCTGAGTGTTATCTACCCCGATAGCGTGATTGTCTGCGTCTTTGTACAGACCCTGATCTTCATAGCTGAGGGCAAACAGATAGTCGATGTACTCTTCGCTACCGTTGACGCTGTAGTTGGTCTTGTAATTCATGGTATTGCCGTCCAGCTCAGACGTGGGCGAGGTGGCCTCGACGCTGAAGTGCTGGTTAAGGCTGCCGGGTTTGGCACGTTTGGTGATGATATTAATCACCCCGCCGGTCGCGCCCACGCCGTTGCTGGCGTTGGCCCCCTGAATCACCTCAATGCGCTCGATCATAGAGGCATCAACGGTATGCATCTCACGCCCGGTCGGGCGCAGAGGGTTCGACTGTGGAATACCGTCGATCATGACCAGCGGAATACGGCCGCGCAGGGTTTCGCCGCTGCCGCTCATTTTTTGCCGCGACGGAGAGAAGGAGGGCAGCAGATTGCTGAGGATCTGCGAGGTGTCGGAGGTCAGCTGACGCTGCTGGGCTATCTCCTTTTCGGTGATGATGCGGGTCACCTGAGCCGAGTCTTTCTTTTCACTGTTGGTGCGCGAGGCGCTCACCACCATCTCATCTTCGCCCGCGTTTTGCTGGGCATAGAGGGGAGAGGCTAACAGCAGCGGGATCATTCCATATAAAGGCTTCAATTTCATTCCAGGTATCCTCATTTTTATCATCGCGACCGCCATCTGTGGGCGATCCTGTGAACGGAGGGTCATCCGTTCAGTTTCCCTGTGTCATTTCGTCGCGATGCATACCGCGCCGTCGAACCCGCCAGCGGTAAAGCGCGAAATGAGAGTAAGTTCACGTAATAAGAATATTTTCGACACTGATTATCATTATCAAAATTGATATGTAAAGAATGATTAATGTTTGAAAACTGAGGTTTTTTGCGGGAGATAATTAACGTGTTGAATTATATGGATTTGTAATAATCCGCTTTATCAGTGAGTCTTTTCAGTGAGTTACAGAAGTGTGATCTGCATCATGTCGAAAGATGCGGGCACGGGCCCGCAGTCAGGCTGGAAAAGAGGGTTTAGCGTGGCTTATGGAATATCCCGCTCGATACGTTCCATCATCCAGGGGAAGAAAGGGTTAGAGGTCACGCGCATCAGAGATTCCAGGCCGACCACCAGCACGGCCGTTTCGCCGCGCATCCTGATCGTGCCGAAATTGACGCCATAGGCGTTGTCTTCGGGCTGGCTGCCGTAGAGCGCGTCGGTGACCGGGAAGGGCACCGCCACGTGGGAGAGGGAGTAGATATCCGGCGGATACTGAAGCGCCAGCGGCTGCACGCTTTCGTGGTCCTGCCCGGCAAGCGTGGTTCTGGCCACCATATTGAGCGAGGATTGCGACGCGTTAGTCAGCAGGGTCGTGGTGTACTGTCGCGGGGCGCGAGGCAGCAGGTTGCCGATCGCCGTCCAGGACGAGTGGCGGAACAGAGGACGGAAGCTGACGGCCTGGTTAAGGTCAAACACCACCAGTTCGCTGCCGTTATTATCCAGATAGTTATACAGAGAGTTGACGACCGCCCGCGTGCTGACCGTCGAATCCATCACCGACTGGAAGGTGAGCACCGGCGGCAGGCGGCTGCCATTTTTTTCCTTCGAATATTTCAGAATTTGCTGCTGCAGTGCCTGGGTCAGCAGATACGACTGACGGGCGGCGTTAACGGGGAAAGAGTTGTATTTAAACGGGTTAAATTCCGGGACGATATTCAGCCAGGCCGCTTTGGCGAAGGCCGGGAAAATCGCTGGCAGCCCGGCCAGACCGGCGAAACGTGCAAAGCTGGTGACGCCGATCATCGGTGAGAGCAGGACAATACGCTCGGGGCGACGCAGGCTTTTGTCATCCAGGCCGTCGAGGGCATATTTCATCGCCAGCGCGCCGCCGTTGGAAAAACCGACAATATGCAGCGGCACTGACGGGCCTGCCAGTCGGGTGGCCTCGCGCACGCCGAGCCGGGTGGTGGCCATCCACTCTTCCCAGTCAACCCGGGTGAGCGCAGCGGGCACCGTACCGTGACCCGGCAGGCGTGGAGCCACGGCCACAAAACCCCGCTGGCGATAGCTTTCGGCAACGTGGCGCAGGCTGTAGGGGGTGTCGGTCAGACCATGCAGCAGCACTACCGCGCCGCGTGGCGTGCCTTCCGGCAGCAGAATATAGGAGCGGTTCCAGTCCCGGGTAAATTTTTCCGGATACACCAGGCTGCCTTCGTAATAGCGATTAAGCGGCGTTTTTTCATCAGCGCTGAGTTTGTCCGTCACCTCGCTTTTCATCTCGCGAAACAGGTTGTCCTCTGCGGCCTGATACTCCCTGAAGCTGGCGCGATCGATCTCTTTTTCGCTCATCTCCTCCGGGACCCATTTATGCCAGGGCTGCAGCGCCGGGCCTCTTTCCGTTTCGTAGATCCGCACAAGCAGAAACATCACCAGCAAGACCAGCAGGCACAGCAGAATACGCTTTGTTAAGCGCAGGGCTTTGGCGGTGACTCTGAGGGTAAACTGTACGGGCATGGGAAAACTCATTAGTCGGAGCGAAACGCAACGATGGCGCGATGCAAATAGCATAGCGTAAAAGCGGCAGCTTATTTTCAACACGACCCTAACAAGTTCAGTGATATCCGTTTGCTTATTACCGCTTTTTTATGATGGCGCTGCAGGCGAGGAGGCGAGTCCTGCGCCCGCCTGCAGGAAAAGAGAGGAAACCGGGGGTCAGTTATCCTCAAGGAGTTTAATCAGATTCTCTTTGTTATCGTCTTCCGGCGTCGTCAGACTTTCGATCACCTCGCCCAGCACATATTTCGTCACCGTCTCACGGTTACTGATCTGTGAGGTGCTACCGACGCTGGCGAGCTGGCCCTGAGTATTGAAGTTCAGGCTGGTGGTATTGACCGAATCCTGTTCGAGCTGATGGTAATAGTAGTTCTGCGACGACTTCATCATGTTCAGCGACAGCGGGATGCTGGCATCAACCGGTTTATACCAGGAGGCGCTTAAATGCGCATGGTTCGTCTGTTTGATGCTGCCGGAACCGTCAAACAGACGATTATTTTCCGTCGTCTGGGAGGCCTGATACGAGAAGCTCTGTTTCTCATCCTGGCGATACGGGTTAATCGATTTTTCCGTCTGGGTCAGTTCCAGCGAGAAATCGTTCAGACCGCTCAGGCGTGAGGCTGCAGTGCTGCCCAGTCGAATCGCGGTACTGGCCGCCGTCGTGGCTTCGCTCTGCTGAGAAGGGGATGATGCATTCAGCGCGCGGAAGACCGACTTCAGCATATCCATCTGCGCCTTATCGCCGTGGCCATCGCTGCGCGCTTTATCAAACTGCTTATCATAAGCGCTGAGGGTGAGCAGTTGCTGGGCGGCATTCCCCCCTATGGTGCTCTGGCTGCGGTCGCTGGTCATCTTCAGGGAGACATCCTGATCCTGATAAGCGACCCAGCGCTCGGCATCATCGGCGCGGAAGTTAAGCGACTGCAGTTTGGTATCACCGCTGCGAATATCCGTTTTCAGATCAACGGACTTGAGAATGCTGCTGTCGAACGTCGTCAGCCCGCTGAGATCCATTTTCGGCTGCTGCTGCGCCAGACCGTTAAGGGCTTTCTGGAAGGCTTCGCCAAGCCCGGCGATAGCCTCTGACTCATCTTTGCTCAGGGTGCCGCTGGTTTTAATCTCCACGGCCATGCCGTCCGACTGACGCGTCAGGCTCAAGCTGACGGTAACGCCGGTCTGGGTGGTGATGGTCAGCGCGACGGCCGAGTCCTGTCCGGCGCTGACCGCGCTTTCCCCGACCTGGGCTGCGGTCAGGACCTGGGTCAGATCGCCAGGATTATCCTGTAACTGCGCCAGTAGCGCGCTGCCGAGGCCGTTAAAACCGATTGATGGCCCGCTGGTCATTACGCTGTGCATCAGATTCTGGATCTGCGTGCTGTTCATTCCGGCAGGGGTGGTGACGCGCTTCTGCGGTGAAATGCTGTAAATCTCGGCGATCTCTGAACTCTGACTGCCGAACATCACCTTTGCCGAGGCGGATGCGGCGGCAGGCAGGGCAACGCTGGCCTTCGACACCTGTGCCGTTGGATTCAACCGACTTAGCGCCGCCTGCAGAGAGTTAGATACATGGCTAATCATCAGACGACCATCTCCATATAGTTTGTCAGGGTTATTGACACGCTATTAGCATCGGCGCTGAGCAGAAATTGTTTAACAAAAAGTGTCTGCAGCAGGTTCCTGTTGACAGCGATTGTGACGACGAGCACATTACACCCCCGCGCAGGCGGTGAGTGGCCGTTTACGCGTTTGCGTCCGTGCGTGCGGCGCAGCATTATGGGTA
>DATEKR010000357.1:0-4349 GCA_035277345.1 Enterobacteriaceae bacterium | reverse complement strand
CGATTTTAATGATGTCCGCCTGCAGACGCTTCAGGCGCTCGTAGTTGGCGTAGCCGGTACCAAAATCGTCAATGGCAATCTTGCAGCCGTAATCACGCAGCATCTGGATATTTTGCACGCTGACTTCCGAATTAGAAAACGCCTGCTCTTCTGTAATTTCGACGATCACATTCTCAGCGTTGACGTTGTACAGGCGAAACAGCTCGATGATTCTGGTGGCGCTCTCTTTGTGCATCAATGTAAAGGGCAGCAGGTTCACCGAGCAGCGAAACTGCGGATTCGCCTGTATCCAGCGGCACACTTTTTCAATCACCAGCATGTCAAAGCGCCTGCTCAGGTTAAACTGGGCAACAATGGGAATAAACCTGTCGGGCATGATGATCTCCCCGTCGCACACCAGCCTCGTGAGGATCTCATCGTATCCCTTCCCTGCCACATCGCGTATCGGCTGGGCGTAAAGCACCAGACCCTCTTCCGCCAGCGCACGTTTAATTTTCCCCAGTAACAGAACACGTTCGGTGGTCTGCCCCGAGACGGTGCCCATGCTGTTGTTCAGCGCCAGCACGCGCCGCGATTCACAAGCCTGTTCCGCCAGCCAGCTGAGCTGGCCCAGAGTGTGGTGCAGATCGCTGTCGCTACCGTCGATGACATCCCAGGCTGCGCCGAACTCCAGCTCCAGCACCGCGTTGTGCCAGCCAAACTTGACGTGATTCAGCATATTGACGATATGGCTCAGCCGCTGGGCCGTTTCCGGACCGTACAGCACCAGGGCGAGTTCGCTTCCGGGCATCTGGAAAGCCTTCTCTCCCGGCTGCAGCAGAGACTGAAGATGGCGGACGACCAGCCGCTTGCAGTGTACACGCATCATCATGCCGTAGTGGCGGCTCAGGAATTCAAGATTCGCCATTCGCAGACAGCAGAGGCTGGCTTGCTGAACATCTTTCAGGCTCGCCTCCAGCGCCCGCAGATTGGGTAAGCCCGTCAGTGGATCGGTTAACGCCTGGGCATGCCATTTCCTCCTAATCCGCTGGCTGTGCTGGAAAATGTTCAGCATATAAAGCAGGCAGATGGAAAAGGAGATCAGCACCGACAGAACGAAGGCCAGCGCATATTCCGTATTCACTCCCTGGAGGAAATTGTTGTTATTGGCCAGCAGCAGGAGCGCGCAGAGAGCCCAGCTTAGCGACAGCACGGGGTAGCTTAGCTTGCGGATACCAACGGTAAACAGAATAAAAACGATCGGTACCAGGTAACCGGCAACATAGCCCGAGCTAATCGGCAGGCACAGCGCGGCCACCACCAGCGCCAGTCCACAGAGCCAGGAGAGGGCAAAAAGGCGGTTGCCGGGCAACAGCAATGTGCCGGTACTTTTTCGCCACAGCACCCGCGCATAGCGAGGATTCAGTATCACCCGCAGAGGAAAATAGAACAGCATGGTAAAAATAAGTACCGCGCCAATTAGGCTCTGCACGTCAACAATGGTGTATATCGCGGACGCAGAGGCAAAATACGGTGAGACGGAGACCGGGTAATCCAGGTACTCTCCGGTCAGGTACATCGACCCTTTCAGCAGGATCGGCGCCACAAACCCGAACCAGAAAATGCGCTCGCCCATATGCCAGTTTGGCAGACCAAAGCGCCAGCGCGGCCCCAGCCGCCAGCGGACCAGGCCGCAAATGGCAAGAAATCCGGAAAGCTGGCAAAACAGCAGCAGAGCAGCCTGAACCAGAGTTAAGTCGAAATACCAGCAGTTGGTGATGGCAAAACCGAGAATCAGCGGCAACACGGCGTGACGCCCGAAAAGCAGCATCATCGACATCATGACGCTCATCGGCATCCATGCCAGATGAATACCGTGATTATCGATAAGAGTCTGCGGGGAGAGTGTGCGTGAAACGGGGATAAAAATAAGGCACAACAACAATGCCAGCGCAAACTTTCTGAAGTAAATCGATTTATTGTTGCCCATTTCCGTTAAAAAACGACCTCATCCTGAGCGTTATCTGTGCGGTGATAGTAGGTTTATTCATGCTGCGAAGCAAGTTACACAGGCGAATATCCTTTTATGAAAGGTGGTTTTAGGATTTTACTATTGATAAACCGGATCTACGAATGTAAAAAACCCCCGCCATTGGGCGAGGGTTTAAATTTTGGTGGAGCTAAGCGGGATCGAACCGCTGACCTCCTGCATGCCATGCAGGCGCTCTCCCAGCTGAGCTATAGCCCCACAGTATGTTTACGCACAAATTCTGATGGGAGCAGAATTTGGTGGAGCTAAGCGGGATCGAACCGCTGACCTCTTGCATGCCATGCAAGCGCTCTCCCAGCTGAGCTATAGCCCCGTTGCGTAAAGCCTGTCGTGTTGACGGGCGGCATGATATGAATTCCGCCCGCGAGTGTCAACGGCAAAATTGAATCATTCCTTTCAACCGCTGAAAAAGCAGACAAATGAATCACTTTGCGACGCAGCCCGTAGCCTTGAGTTAAACCCGTCACGTTTTCACGTTAAATGATGCTATAAAGTAATCCATTAATTCCCCCACCACGACTCAGGATTTGGCATGATCAAGGAGAGAATGACGCCGGAGGAGCTGGCAAGGCTCACGGGCTATAGTCGACAAACCATTAATAAATGGGTGCGAAAGGAGGGGTGGGAAACCTCACCAAAACCGGGCGTGCAGGGAGGAAAAGCGCGTCTGGTTCACGTCGACGATCAGGTCCGTGAATTTATCCTCAGCGCCCAGCGTGACAGCAATGACACCCCCAGCTATCCACAGATTGCCGTTAATGACTCCGCATTTGACGCCCTGCTCATCTCTCTTGCAAAGGAGATGACGGACGTAGAGCAAAAACAGCTGACCTCTCTGTTGCTGCGCGAAGGTATCTCAGGCCTGTTACTGCGCCTGGGCATACGTAGTCAGCAGTCATGAACAGGTTACGTAGCAAAATGACCACGGCGGAACTGGCCGAATGCCTGGGCGTCGCACGCCAGACGATCAACCGCTGGACGCGCGAACAGGGCTGGAGCACCGAACCCATTCACGGCGTGAAAGGCGGACGTGCCCGGCTTGTTCATATTGACCAGGACGTGAAAGACTTCCTCGCCAGTACCACCGCGCTCCATCAACAGAGCCAGCACGATCGTGCCAATGAACAGCGACAGGACTACGCCAGTCGCCCTTTAAACCCGGCGCTAAATCAGATTCACATCGCGCTGGATAATATGACGCAGGACGAACAGCAGCAGTTGGCACAGCTGTTGCTCCAGGAGGGGATTTCGGGCCTGCTGCTGCGTCTGGGGATCCGTAATCAGACACTATGAACAGACTACCGGATAAAATGACCACCGCCGAACTGGCTGACTACCTGGGCATCGCACGCCAGACGGTTAGCCGCTGGACGCGGGAACAGGGCTGGGGCACAGAAGCCATTCCAGGCATCAAAGGTGGCCGTGCGCGCCTGATTCATATTGACCAGAACGTGCGGCATTTCCTGGCGAATACCACCGCATTGCGCCAGCTGACGTCCCGGGTCGAAGAGCCCCGCCTGAATTATCATTCTGAGACCGATAGCCCGGCGCTGCGGCAAATTACCCATGCGCTGCATAATATGACGCCGGATGAACAGCAGCGACTGGCGCAGTTGCTGGTCAGAGAAGGCCTTCACGGCTTCCTGCATCGTCTGGGTATCGGACAGGCAGAATAAAAAAACGGCAGGGCGCAAGCCCTGCCGTTTTTGTCTGGCGAAAGCGAACTTACTGCTGCGCTTCACGCTCGGCGATAAAGCCCAGGGCTTTGTTGATACGCTCAACGCTGCGGGTTTTACCGATCGCATGGACGGTAACATCCAGCGCGGGAGACTGACCGGCACCGGTAACGGCCACACGCAGCGGCATCCCCACTTTACCCATCCCCACTTCCAGCTCATCGGCGGTCGCCTGAATCGCCTGGTGGACATTTTCCGCCGTCCAGTCGCTCAGCGCGGCCAGCTTATCGCGCACCACTTCCAGCGGCTGACGAGCCACCGGGCGAAGGTGTTTTTTCGCAGCATCGGCGTCAAATTCGGCGAAATCTTCGTAGAAGTAACGGCAGCTTGCCGCCATCTCTTTCAGTGTCTTGCAGCGCTCACCCAGCAGTTTCACCAGCTCGGCGAGCTGCGGACCATTGCGGGTATCGATATTTTCCTGCTCGATATGCCACTGCAGGTGGGTCGCCACATATTCCGGCGCCAGGGTATTAATATAGTGGTGGTTCAGCCACTGCAACTTTTCCGTATTGAACGCGCTGGCAGATTTGCTGACCGCGCCGAGAGAGAAGAGCTTGATCATCTCTTCACGGCTGAAGATTTCC